>JAKDUN010000145.1 GCA_030457675.1 Brachybacterium sp.
GCCGACCCCCTCGGCGCGAACCCCGCCCCACGGGGCCGGGCCCTGGGGGTCCCCCCCCCCCCCACGACCTCAAGGGGGCCGGTTGCCCGCACTTTTCAGGTCGTGGCGGGGCTATTGGCTTCGCTATGGGCTGCTGAGCCGCTCAGCTGCCCGCTCCGCGGCCGCTCCCGCGAACAGCCGGGCACACGGTGCCCGGCGGGTCGGTGATCAGCTGCGGTGCGCCGCCTCGGCTGCGCCCTGCTCGGACGGTTCCTCGGCCTCGGACGTCCACAGCTCCTCCTCGGTGAGGGCCTGCATCTCGCCGGTCACTGTGGCGTGGGTGGGCGTGGGCAGGTCCCAGCCGGGGGGCTCGTCGGCCGGCTGCGGCTCCTCGGGCGCGCTGCGGCGGGCGGTGAGGGTGACGCCGGTGCTGGCGGCCACCACCAGCACTGCGGCGGCGATGCGCAGCGGCGTGGCGTCCTGACCGATCAGCATCGCACCGGCCAGCAGGGCGACCACGGGCTCGAGGCTGAGCATGGTGCCGAAGACGTGACGGGGCAGCCGTCGCAGCGCCGAGAGCTCGAGCGTGTACGGCAGCACCGAGGCGAGCAGCGCGGTGCCGGCGGCGAGGCCCAGCAGCCGCAGGTCCATGACCCCGGCGGCGGCGCCCTCGGCACCCAGCGGCAGCACGGCTAGCGCACCGATCATCATCGCCACGGCGAGCCCGTCCTGCCCGGCCACCAGCTGACCCACGCGGGCGCTGGAGAGCACATACAGGCCCCAGAACACGGCCGCCACCAGGGCGAAGAGGACACCGATCAGGTCCAGTGAGGCCGCCCCGGTGATGGACTCCACCCCGAACAGCCCCACCCCGGCCAGGGCCAGCAGCACCCACAGCAGATCCGAGCGACGGGTGGAGAGCACCGCGGCGACCGTGAGCGGGCCGAGGAACTCGATGGCGACCGCCGTGCCCAGCGGGATCCGTTCGATCGAGGCGTAGAAGGCGCCGTTCATCGCGCCGATGGCGACGCCGAAGATGATCACCGCGATCCACTGCTGGCGGGTGAAGCGATGCAGCTTCGGGCGCACGATCACCATCAGCACGATCGCCGCGATGCCGAGGCGCAGTGCGGTGGTGCCCCAGGAGCCGATCTCCGGGAACAGCTGAGTGGCCAGCGCCGCCCCGAACTGCAGGGAGAAGCATGAGCCGAGGATGAACAGCACCGGCGTCATCGGCACGCCGCGCGACGGCCCTGACGGGGTCGGGCCGGCGGCGGTCGAGGGAGCGGGGGCGGAAGCGGAGGAGGTCGTCACCCCTCTACTGTGCCCACTCCGGTCACACCAGGTCCAGCGAATGTTTCCCACCTGTAAGGTGAAGCAGAACTTCACGATGATCGGGGCACCATGCTGAACCTGCACCGCCTGTTCCTGCTGCACGAACTGCGCAGGCTGCAGACCATGGCCGCGGTGGCGAGCGCCCACTCGATGTCGCCCTCAGCCGTGTCCCAGCAGCTCTCCCAGCTGGAGCGGGAGACCAAGGTCACGCTCTTCCAGCAGGTGGGTCGCAGGGTGGTGCTCACCGATTCCGGGGTGCAGCTGGCGCGCCGCGCGGAGGAGATGCTGAGCCTGCTGGAGACGGCGGAGGCCGAACTCGCCCTCGCCCAGGGGGAGGCGAGCGGACTGCTGCGGGTGGCGTCCTTCCAGACCCCGATGATCGCGCTCGCCCCCGCAGCCGTCAGCGTGCTCGCGCAGCAGTATCCGGATCTCCACCTCGAGATGTCCCAGCAGGAGGTCGACGCCGCCTACGAGGGACTGCTCGCCCACCGCTACGACGTGATCCTCGGTGAGGACTATCCCGGCGGCCAGCAGGTGGTGCGGCGCGGCACCGACCGGGAGTCACTGCTGCGGGACCCGCTGCTGCTGGTGCTGCCGGATTCAGGTCCCTGGGCCGACGTCCACAGCCTCGCAGAGCTCGCGGCGGCACCCTGGGCGCTGGACCCTTCCCGCTCCCGGACCGGAGCCTGGTCCCGGACCTATCTGCGCGAGGCCGGGATCGAGCCGCGGGTCCGCTTCGCCACGCCCGATCCGCTGCTCCAGGTGCACCTGGTGCGCACCGGCCACGCGGTGGCCTTCCTGCCGGGGCTGATCGCCTCCGAGCACCTCGGCGGCACCCGGGTCATGCGCCTGCCGGGCGCGCCTCACCGCTCGCTCTACACCGCAGCGCGGGCGGGCGCGGCCGGGCACCCCTCGCTGCTCGTGTTCCGGGCGGCGCTGCTCGAGGCGGCCGGAGGCCTCACCGGACTGGAGGGGCTCGAACTCCTCGATCTCTGAGACCCGGTCGGAGGCGCCGCGACACGATCCGGCATCGTCTGGGCCGAGTTGAGGATTCTGCGCGGCGTGCGGGATAGACAGTCCCCATGACGATTTCGCCCGATGACGGTGCCTGCAGGGATCATGCCCCGACCCGCAGAGCCCCCACCCACCGCGCAGAGCCGGCAGGGCTTTCCCCGGCGCCGCGATGGCATGCCGTCCTCCTGCTGCTGGTGCTGCTCGCCGGGGTCGTGGCCGGTCTCGTGTTCCGCGGCGTCCCCGCGCCCCGGGACGCCTCCGCCCCGCAGGACGTCTTCAGCGCCGAGCGGGCACAGCAGGCCGTCGCCCCGATCGTCGCCGAGCCACGCCCACTCGGCTCCGAGGCGAACGACCGTGCCCATGCAGAGCTCGCCGCTCAGCTGACCGCACTCGGCTTCGAGACGGAGACCCAGGAGGAGCTCGGCATCGGTCTGCGCACTGGCGAGGCCGAAGCCTCCGCCGGGTATGTGCGGAACCTGATCGCCACCCGCCCGGGCAGCGATCCCACCGGCACTCTCGTGCTGGCCACCCACATCGACTCGGTGCCCGGCGCCCCGGGGGCGGCCGACGCCGGCGTGGGCCTCGCAGTGATCCTCGAGACCGTCCGCGCGCTGGGTCCCGAGGCGATGCTCAACGATCTGGTGCTGCTGCTGGTGGACGGCGAGGAGCGCGGGCTGCTGGGCTCCGAGGCGTACCTGGCCGGCCCCGGCGAGGAGCTCACCGCGCCGGTGGTGGTGCTGAACCATGAGGCCCGCGGCATCTCGGGGCGCCCGCTGGTGACTCGGGCCAGTGGGCCGATGCACGCTGTGATCGGAGCGGCGCCGAGCCCCGAGTTCGAATCCTTCACCGATGCTCTGTTCGGCATCATCCCCAACTACACCGATTTCAGCTCCTACCGGGACGCCGGCTGGTGGGGGATGGACATGGCCATCATCGACGAGGCCTGGGCGTACCACTCCGCGCAGGACGACGCCGCGCACCTCGATCCCGGCACCCTCCAGCACTACGGCGACCTGACCCTGGCACTGACCCGCGACCTCGGCGACCGTGACCTCGCCGCCCTCCAGCAGCGAGCCGACGAGCACCCGGTCCAGACCACTGCGCCCTGGGGCGTGGTGCAGGTGCCGCCGCTCCTGCTCACCGTCCTCGGCATGTTGGCACCGCTGACGATCCTCGCCGCGCTGCTGGTGCGCCGCCGACGCCGGGAGGCGTCCCTGGCCGGCGCGGCCCTTGGCGCGGTGCTGGGACTGCTGGTGGTGTGCGGCGGGGCGTTCGGTGCGTTCGCTCTGTGGTCCGCCGCTGCCGACGCCACCCCCGGGATGCTCTCCGGGTCCACCCATGAACCGGTGCGAGCCGCGCCCTTCCTGATCGCCGAGCTGCTGGTCGCGGCCTCCGCCCTGGCGACCGGCTGGGTGCTCGCCCGGCTGCTGGTCTCCCGGGCCTCCACCCTGCTCGGCGGCGCGCTGATCGTCACGGTCCTGCTGGCTGTGCTCGCGGTCTACTCGCCCACGCTCGGCAGCTCGATGATCCTGCCCGCCGCGATCGCGGCGCTGGGCATACTCCTCGCGGCCGTGCTACCGCCGCTGCCGTGCCTCGCGGTGCGGGTGCTCGCACTGCTGCCGACGGCCTGGATGCTCGGCACCCAGCTGTCGGCGCTGGCCGAGTTCGGCATCGCCTCCGCCGCCGGGGGACTGGCCGGCACGGCGCTGATCGGGCTCGGCGCCGCGGCACCGCTGCTGCTCGCGGGCACCACCGCCCACCGCGGACATGCGGTCGCTGCTGCAGGGGACCGGCCCGTGCGTCGGCCTCGCCGCCTGCTGATCCCGGTGCTGCCGGCGATCCTCGCCCTCGGCATGGTCATCGGCGGCACCGCATGGACGCTCGCCGCCCCGGAGCCGACGCAGGAGCGGGTGATCGCGCAGGTGGACGGCAGCAGTGGGGCCACCACCTGGGACGTCACCGGCACCACCGCCTGGGGTCGCGCCCTGGACGACACCTCCGCGAACTCGGACGTCACTGCGCCGCCGGTTGAGGTGCAGGACACCGGCGACGGCGTCCTCGAGATCACTATCGAGGCCCCGCGGGACGCCTCGACGCTCGCCCTGCAGGCCGACGCCGGGCTGCTGAGCGACGTCGCCGTCGACGGGGTCCCGGTGGCCTCCGGTGAGGGCGTCCAGGAGCTGTCGGTCCACGGCGTCCGCGCCGGGCAGCGCGTGAGCATCACGGCGACTGCAGCCCCGGGCGGGCAGCTCACGGTGGTCGAGACGAGCTTCGACCCCACGCTCGCCGCCGGCTGGACCGCGCCGGGGGAGGACGTCTCCCTGGTCCAGCCGCGCATGGAGGTGCGCGTCCCCGTGACCCGCTGAGCGGCGGAGCATCGGACGGAGGCCTGGCCGGCCGCGCGCGTCAGCCCAGCGGCACCGTCGCGAGCGCCTCGTGACGGCGCCCTCGCGCATCTCCTGGAGCGCGGAGTCCAGATGCTCCAGCGCCGCCGGGGAGGGCCACAGCGCGACGACGACCCGCATCAGTCCACCAGCGGGAAGCTCTTCTGCGCGGCGGTCGCGATCCGGTTCAGCTGGGAGCGGTCCGAGAGCGCACCGATCACGGCACCCAGCCCCGGGATCGCCTTGCCGAACAGGCGGAAGGATCGCAGGCCGAAGCGGCGCAGCAGGCGTCCGCCGATCGCGCTCGCGACCTGGGACTGCGGGGTCCTCGGCAGGCGCTTGGCGAGACTCCGCGTCGCGACCCCGGCGATCGGACCGAGGCCGACGTTCTTCAGCACGTCCCCGGACTCCTCGCCGAGCAGCGATGCCAGCACTCGTACCCGGATCTCCTCATCCTCCAGGTCGTAGCCGCGCACCGCCGCGATCGCCCCCACCATCCGGGTGGCCTGGACATAGAACTCGAGCACATTGGTGGGCAGCAGTAGCGGCAGGGTGATGAA
The DNA here is from genome assembly GCA_030457675.1 of Brachybacterium sp. Taxonomy (GTDB): domain Bacteria; phylum Actinomycetota; class Actinomycetes; order Actinomycetales; family Dermabacteraceae; genus Brachybacterium. Next base: position 5,273 of record JAKDUN010000145.1, read on the forward strand.
GCCGCCGAGCCCGGTGGCGAAGCCACCCGCCGTCACACCCCAGCGATGCCGCCGCACGATGCGGCGCACCGCGACCTGCGGGCGGCGCCTGCCGCGGCCCCGCTGGGCATGACGGGCGATGTCCGCCGCGGAGGAATAGGCGAGCTTCCCGTCCAGGCCGATGTCACGGATCATCGTGACCACCCGCTCCAGGGCTCCGCCCTGCGGCGCCTCCCCGCCGCTGCGCGCCTCCTTCATCGCCTCGCGCGCGGTGCTCCTGGCGGACTTGTCACGGCGCAGCATCGAGAAGATCCCCATGGTCCCTGCCTCTCTGTCATGGGCACCGCGGCGGGCGCGGTGCGGCGGGTGGTGAGCCCATCATGCCGTCTCCGGCGTCCACGGTCCCTGCCGCTGACCGCTCGGTGCGGGCCCGGGTAGGCTCTGGTCCTGATGGACACCACCCGGCTCGTGCGCCCCCTGGTCGGGGTCTGCGCAGTCCTCTGCATTGCAGACCTGGTGGTGATGCTGTCCCTGGCCGTCTACGGCGGGGTCACCGAGAAGCTCTGGTTCACCATCGCCTGCGCGCTGTCGCTGACCCTCCTGCCGCTCCAGGTCATCCCCTCCCTGTGCATTCCCGGCGCCCGATGGAAGACCCTGGGCATCGCGGGGAGCGGCATGATCGGAGCGTTCCTGGCGACCCGTGCCCTCGGCACGCTGACCTCGATGATCTTCAGTCTGCGTGCGATGGAGCCGGCCACGGTCCCGGTCGTCGAGGCCGGTCACGGCCAATATCACCACACCCACGAGGTCCAGCTGCCGGATGGTCGCATCGACACCGTGGGCGGATGGAAGGGGGCCGACGTCGGCGACATCCTCGAGGTGCGCTACGACGTGGCCGGTGAGCACTGGACGATCTACGAGCCGACGATGCTGGGGCTCGTGCTTCAGGCTGTCGTGCTGCTCCTGTGCCTGGCGTGGTTCCTGTTCTTCCTCACGCTCACATTCTCACTCGCCGTCCACGACGTGCGGGATGGGGGAGAATCGAGGCGTGATGCAGAAGCTCTACCGTGACGATGCGATCGTCCTGCGCACCCATCCGCTGGGTGAGGCCGATCGCATCATCACACTGCTCACGCGCCGACACGGCAAGGTGCGTGCGGTCGCGAAGGGGGTGCGCCGCACCGGCAGCCGCTACGGCTCGCGCCTGGAGCCCTTCACCCTGGTCGACATCCAGCTGCACGCGGGCAAGTCCCTGCACACCGTCACCCAGGTGGAGACGATCGAGGCCTTCGCCGCAACCATCAGCACCGATTACGGTCGCTTCACCGCCGCCAGCGCGATGCTCGAGACCACCGACCGGCTCACCGACGAGATGGTCGACCCGAATCAGCGCGGGTTCCTGATGCTGGTCGGGGCGCTGCGCGCGATGGGTGAGGGCCGGATCCCCCCGCCACTGGTGCTGGACTCGTTCCTGATCCGCACCCTCGCCGTCTCCGGCTGGGCGCCCGAGCTGCGGGTCTGCGCCTCCTGCGGAGCAGCCGGACCCCATCATGCCCTCGACATCCGCGCCGGCGGACTGGTGTGCACGCCGTGCCGTCGCCCGGGCGCGATCGCTGTACGCCAGGCGGCGATCGAGCACATGATCTTCCTGCTCGCCGGGGACTGGGAGAATGTGCTCGGCGCAGAGGACGCGGTCACGCACGAGGCGGGGCGTCTGATCACCGACACGATCACCTGGCATCTCGAGCGCTCCGTGCGCTCCCTGCACTACGTAGAACGCTGAGCGCTGAGCGCGCCCGGCGCGACCTTTCAGGAGGACACATGCCCGCTGTGACCCGAGCTGGGTACCAGGAACCGTACGAGCATCCCAGCGGCGCGCGGCCCCCGCAGCTG
>JAKDUN010000146.1 GCA_030457675.1 Brachybacterium sp.
CCCCCCCCCCGGCCGCGGTGGGCGTGGGGGCGGAGGCGGCCCTCGCACCCCCCTGGGGGCGGGGGCCCACGGCGCTGCCCCGTCGCCATCGGCGCCGTCGGCCCCGCGTCAGCTCTCCCGGATCACCGCGACGGCTCCGGCGCGCACGGTGTGCGCTCCGTCGGCATCGGTGCCGCGCAGCAGGTCATGCCCGCTGACCTGCACCACCTGGTCCCGATCAGAATGGTTCAGCACGAACAGGTAGGTGGTGCCGTCCTCGGCGAAGCGGCGCACCGCCTCGACGTCCCGGTGCAGGCCCGGGACCGCCGACTCCACCCCGGCGGCGGCGACGATCTCGTCCACCAGCGTCTCGAGCCCCTCGGCCGATGGACGAGCGGCCACGTACCAGGCCGCGCCGCCCTCCTCCCCCGCGGCGTTCCGGGTCACCGCGGGCCGGCCGTGCAGCGCACCGTCGGCCCAGCTGCGCACGGCCTCGGCGCCCTCGAGGTGCGTCTTCTCGCTCCACAGGTCCGCGGCTGTGCCGTCGTCGAGGTGCAGCACCTCGCCCTCCTGCAGGGCGTAGAACTCCTCGGTGCGCACCCCCAGCAGCTCTCGGAACGCGCCCGGGTAGCCGCCGAGGTAGATGTGCTCGTTCTCGTCCACGATCCCGGAGAAGAAGGTGATGACGACCTGGGCGCCGGCACGGGCGGCCTCGGCCACACGCTCCGCCTCCTGCCCGCTGACCGAGTACAGGGTAGGGGCGATGACCAGCTCGTAGCCGGTGAGATCGGTGCCGGTCGGGACCAGGTCCACGCCGATGCCGAGATCCCACAGCGCCGTGTACCAGCGCAGCATCTCCTCGTTGTAGCGCAGCGCCTGGGTGGGATGGGAGTCCAGTTCGCTCGCCCACCAGGAGGGGTAGTCCATCACCAGGGCGACCCGGTTCAGCACCCGGCTGCCGGCGACCTCGGCGAGGGCCTCCAGAGCTCGGCCCAGCGCCACGGTGCCGCGCCACACGTCGGAGTCCTTGCCGGCGTGGGGCACCATCGCCGAGTGGAACTTCTCGGCTCCGGCCTTCGACTGCCGCCACTGGAAGAACATGATCCCGTCGGCCCCGCGCGCCACGTGCGAGAGCGAGTTGCGCAGCATCTCCCCGGGCCCCTTGGTGCGGTTGCGCGGCTGCCAGTTCACCGCGGAGGTGGAGTGCTCCATGAGGATCCAGGGATCGCCGCCGGCCACACCGCGGGAGAGGTCCGCGGCGAAGGCCAGCTCGATCTGGCCGCGGGGGTCGGCGGCGATCACGTAGTGGTCGTTGGCGACCACGTCGACGTCCCCGGCCCAGGCGAAGTAGTCCATCCACTTGGTCGCGCTGGAGAGCATGAAGTTCGTCGTCGCCGGCACGTTCGGGGTGACCTCGGCCAGCACCTCGCGCAGGGCGCGGTAGTGGGCCAGCAGCTCGTCGCTGGAGTACCGGGCGAAGTCGAGCTGCTGGGTGGGGTTGGGGTAGGTGGGTGCGGCGCGAGGCGGCAGGATCTCGTCGAAGGAGCCGTAGCGCTGGGACCAGAAGGCGGTGCCCCAGGCCTCGTTGAGCACCTCGATGCTGCCGTAACGGGACTCCAGCCAGCGACGGAACGCCGCCGCGGCATGGTCGGAGAAGTCCTGGGGGACGTGGCAGCCCAGTTCGTTGTCCACATGCCAGAGCGCGAGCGCCGGATGCTCGGCGTAGCGCTCGGCCATCACCCGCGTCATGCGCAGCGCATAGTCGCGCAGCAGGGGCGCGGAGACGGCGTAGGCCTGCCGGCCGCCCGGGCTGAGCACGGTGCCCTCGGCGGTGACCGGCAGCAGGTCGGGGGCTTGCGGGTCAGCCACGGCGGCGGGGACGCGGTGGCGGTGGCGAGCGCGACCTTGATCCCGGCGTCGGCGAGATGGTCGAGGACCTCGTCGAGCCACGCGAAGTCGTACTCGCCCTCGCACGGCTCGAGGGTGGCCCAGGAGAAGATCGCGACGCTGAGCAGGCTCACGCCCGCCTCGCGCATCAGCTCGATGTCCTCCAGGCGCACCTCGCGGGGCCACTGCTCGGGGTTGTAGTCCCCGCCGTAGGCGATCCCCTCGACTCCGAGCGGCCAGGGTCGTGCTGCGGTCATGTCTCCTCCATCGCGAGAATCGTCGGTGAGCGGGGTGGTCACATCGAGGTCGGTGCCGGGCCGCTTCCGGCGGCCGGCGCGGCCGGCAGCATTTGCCGGCGGGCCGGTCGTTCAGCGGGCCTGTCGGTCGGTCGTTCGGTCGGTCGTTCGGTCGGTCGGCAGATCTCTCGGTCAGCCGGTCGTCGTGGGGTCGCCGATCCAGCCGACGACGAGCGGGGCGAGCGTGGTCCGCTCATAGGCGACCACCAGGAACGGGGAAGCCAGCACCAGCTCCCGCTCGGGGACCTGGGCCGAGGTCTCGCCGACGATCACGGCGGTCGCGGCCGCGGCCTCCATCCCGTTCTCGTCGACGGTGATGACCGCCTTCTGCACGACCTCATCGATCATGAGGTCCGCGGCCCCCGTCACGCCCGAGAAGTCGGCCGCGGGCGTGAAGGCGTCGGTGATGCCGAGCTCCTCGAGCAGCTCCTTGAGCGAGGACTCCCAGCTGATGTCGAAGGTGGGCACGCTGAGCTGGGTGGAGGCCGAGGACTCCTCGAGCCCGGCCAGCAGCGCCCCCAGCCCGGTGCTGGGATCCCCGGAGCTCCCCGACCACGAAGCGAGCACCTCCGCAAGATCCGAGGTGGGCTGCACGAGCGCAAGGGCGAGGTCATCTCCGTAGGTGTCCAGGGAGGTGGCCCGGCTCACCTCGTCCTCATACCAGGTGCCGGTGGAGCCGTGGAGCATCTCGCAGCTGCGCTCCTCGCCCTCGCCCGTGGTGAACCTACCCCCGTCCACCGTCAGCGGCTTCTGCCAGGCGGCCTTCAGGTGCAACGCGTTGACCAGGACCAACCGGGTGCTCGGCCGCAGTATGCCCTCGGGCAGCAGCTGCTCGATGAGACCGTCGGTGGAGTCCTCGACCCAGCCGTTGATCTCCTCGCGGGCCGCCGCACGCTCGGCGTCATCGGTGAAGTCCACCTCGAACACCCCGGCGCCGAACCAGGTGGCGAGGTCCTCGAGGAAGGCCTGCTCGACCGCGAGGCCCTCCTGCAGCCAGGTGCCGTTGACGAGCGAGGCGAGCGCCGGCGCCGGCCGCTCCTCGTCCTCCGCCTCTCGCTCCTGAGCGCCGACGGCGGCGAGCACCGTCGAGAGGGTGTTCGCGGTCGCGGCGAGCTCATCCATGCTCGCCCCGAGGACCTCCTGCATCTGGGCGAGGGTCTCCCCCTCCGCGCCCATGCCGATCATCGTCAGCGCGACCTGGGCGGACAGCGGCGAGCAGACGGCGTTGACCTCCGACTCATCGAGCACCCCGAGCATCCGGGCGGTGAAGGGCACCACCATCTCCCCGGCGCCCTCGGCCGGCCCCGGCTCTGCGCGCGGAAGCTCTGCGGAGAGGTCCGGTGCGGCACCGCCCTCCGTCGCCCCTCCGCAGGCGGCGAGGCCGAGAGCCATCAGAGGCAGGGAGGCCCCGCCGGCGAGCAGAGCCCGACGACCGGGGGCCCCGGTGCGTCGACGCTGCGGGCGGAGACGGAGAGGATCCATGGTCATGCTCCTATCGAAGGCCCGTGCGGCCCGGGATGCAAGGGGCGGGCTGGAATGCGACGAGCACCGACGCGGCGGGCGCACGGCGACACGGGCTGGCGAGATGACCAGCTCGTGGCGCTGTGCGCCCGTCGCCCGCAGGCACCGGATCAACGACCCGGCACTAGCCCTTGACCGAGCCCTCCGTCAGCCCGCCGCGCCAGAATCGCTGCAGCACCAGGATGAGGATCGCCAGCGGGATCACCGACATCAGCGCGCCACCGACCGTGAGCTGATAGAACTCGGGCAGCCGGTCGGTCTGAGCACGCCAGTTGTCCAGACCCAGCGTGATCGGGTAGAGCCTCTCGTCGGCGAGCATGACCAGCGGGAGCATGTAGTTGTTCCAGATCGCGACGAACTGGAACAGCAGGATGGTCACGATCGCCGGGGTCAGCTGCGGCAGCGCGAGGCGGTGGAACAGCCCCAGCTCGCCCACACCGTCGAGCCGACCCGCCTCGAGCATCTCGTCCGGCACCGCGGCGCCGGCGTAGATCGAGGCCAGGAACAGCCCGAAGGGGCTCACCAGCGAGGGGATCAGCACCGCCCAGTAGGTGTTGGTGATCCCGATCGAGGAGAACAGGAAGAACAGCGGCAGGGCCACGGCGGTGCCGGGGACCAGCACCCCGCCCAGGACCAGCGCATACACGAACTTCCGACCCGGGAACCGGTACTTCGCCAGGGCGAACCCGGCGGCGGCCGCGAAGTAGGTGGCCAGCACCGAGCCGACCCCGGAGTACAGCAGCGAGTTCAGCCCCCAGCGCGGGAAGATCCCGTCGTTGGCGGTGAACACCGCCTTGATGTTCTCCACCAGCTGGAAGCTCTCGCCGAACCAGAAGCCGCTGGAGCCGAAGAGGTCCTCGCTGGACTTGGTGGCGTTGATGACCACCCAGTACACCGGCACCAGGAAGTACAGCGCGACGATCACGAGGATCGCGGTGACGATGATCGTGGAGGTGGGCTTGCGCCCAGCGTCCCGGGATCCGGCGCGACCGTCGGTGACCGGTGCCTTGCGGCGTCCCGTCGGAGTCGTGGTGGCGCGGGTGGTGTCGAGGGTGCTCATCGGCGCTTCTCCGTCCAGTTCGAGACTCCCAGCGCGACCGCAGAGAGGAGGAAGGCGGCCAGGGCGATGATGACGGCCTGGGCCGCCGCCATGCCGATGTCGTTGTACTGGAACGCGAAGGCGTAGGCGGACATGTTCGGCGTGTACTCCGAGGTGATGCCCGCGCTCATCGTCTGCATCAGGCGCGGCTCGGCGAACAGCTGCAGGGTGCCGATGATCGAGAAGATGATCGTGAGCATCAGGGCAGGACGGATCAGCGGCAGCTGGATCGCCATCGCGACTCGCAGCGAGCTCGCACCGTCGATCTTCGCGGCTTCGTAGAGCTCACCGGGGATCGCCTTGAGCTGGGCGATGATGATGAGCATGTTGTAGCCGGTGTAGGTCCAGGTCACGATGTTCGCGATGGACCACAGCACCATGTTCGGGCCGAGGAAGTCGATGTCGAGCCCGACCAGCTGCATGACGTCCACGATCGGGCTGAGCCCGGGGATGTACAGGAAGGACCACAGGATCGTGGCGATCACGCCGGGGATGCCGTACGGCAGGAAGTAGGTGGCGCGGAAGAATCCAGGCCACTTCGCCGAGGCGCTCTCGAGCAGCAGCGCGAGCACCGTGGCGGCCACGATCATGACCGTCACCTGCACGATGCCGAACAGGACCATGCGGCCGATGGACTCCACGAAGTTGGCGTTGCTCAATGCGGCGACATAGTTGTCGAAGCCGGCGAAGGCATTGGTCAGGCCCTCCTCACCGAGCAGACCGTGCCGCTGGACGGAGGTGAAGCTGTAGCCGATCGCCATGATGATCGGGATGATCATCGTCCCGATGAACACCACCAGGAAGGGTGCCAGCAGCACCCAGGGAGCTGTCTTGTGGGTCATCGTGCCTCCTCCGCGTTCAGGCCCATCTCGCGCATGATCTCGACGATCTTGGTCTGGGTCTGCGGGAGCATGTCCACCAGGGGGACCTCCCCGGTGACCGCTGTGGTCATGCCGTCGCCGACGATCGCCGCGGCGCGCTGCATGAGCGGCGCCCAGGTCCAGTCGAGGTTCTGCCCCTCGGCCATCGGGACGAACACCTCCTCGTTGTAGTTCTGTCCGGAGAAGAACTCGGAGGGCTGCTGGCGGATCTCGCCGATGTAGTCCTTGGCCGGGGACCAGCCGATGCCGCAGTGCTCGATCATCGCGTCGATGCCCACGGGATCGGTGCACATCCAGGTGAGGAACTCGAGCGCCTCCGCAGGGTGCTCGCTGGTGGAGAGGACCGCCGCCGAGGAGCCGCCGTGGGCGCCCGAGGCGAAGCCGTCGGGCCAGGTGGGCATGGGCGCCACGGCCCACTTGCCCTCCGCGTCCGGCACTGACTTCACGAGAGCATCGGACCACGATCCGCTGATGGTGGCCAGCACGTTCCCCTCACCGGCGGCGGCCATCCACGGAGTGGAGAACGCGCCGTACCCGGTGCCGATGATGTTCGCGGCGAGGATCTCGTCCCAGAACTCGGCGACCCGCATCGAGGCGTCCCCGGTCATGTCGACGATCCAGCCGTCACCCTCGGCCTGGAACCACACGGCCCCGGACTGCTGGGCCCAGGAGATGAGGTACGAGCCGTCCGAGGGGTCCAGGGTGATGAGGTTCTTGCCGGCTTCGGAGACGGTCCCTGCCGTCTCACGGAAGTCCGCCCAGGTGGCGGGTGCGCTCAATCCGAGCTCCCCTTCGAGGACCTCACGGTTGTAGAAGGTGCCCACGGGGCCGGTGTCCTGCGGGACGGCCCAGTACGACTCCCCCACCTTGACCTGGGCGACGGCACCGGGGTCGAAGGCATCCGCCGACTCGGCGAAGCCATAGCGGGAGAGATCCGTGAGCGCGCCGGCGAGGGCGAACTCGGGAACCTGCCGCAGCTCCACCTGCGCGATGTCGGGACCGCCGCCGGCGGCGACCGCGGAGAGGATCTTGGCGTAGCCGCCGGTGTTGCCGCCGGGGATCCAGGTGGTCTCGACCGTGATCCGGTCCTGGGTCTGGTTGAAGATCTCCGCGACCTTGTGCAGGTCCTTCAACCAGGCCCAGTAGCTGAGAGTGACGGGGCCGTCACTGGGCGGGATGGCGGCATCGGCGTTGACGTTGCCGGGGTTGGGTGGTGCGCAGGCTGCGAGTCCTGCCAGTACCCCCGCTCCGGTTCCTGCCAACGCGGTGCGTCGGGTCAGACGTGGCGTCATTGCTCTTACGTCGTCCTTCCTCATCGTCGAGTGCTGCGTGGTGGTCCACCGCGGCGCGACGGGTCGGCGCACCGGTCGTGAACGTTCACGACCGGCCGCCTACCCGCGGGACCCCCCGCGGCCCCGTGCTTGTCCGGCCCCGCGCCGGCGGGCCGCCCGGTCGCCGCCGCCCGGC
>JAKDUN010000147.1 GCA_030457675.1 Brachybacterium sp.
GGCGACCTGCTGGTCGTCCTGCTCTTCGTCGCGATGGGTCTGGTGCAGCACGGCACGGCGCTGACCACGCAGAACATCGTCCTCGTGGGCTGGCACTTCGCCGCCGGCGTGCTGCTGGGCCACCTCGCGATCCGGGCCTGGCGCGCCCCGTTCAGCATCTGGCCGCACGGGGTGTTCGTGTGGGCGATCACGCTGGCGACCGCCATGGCGCTGCGCACCCTGTTCTCCGCCGGCACCGAGGTGTCCTTCGTCATCGTCACCGCCGTGGTGACGGCGGTGGGCATGCTGGGCTGGCGCGCGGTGGCGCTGTTCCTCACTCGTGGGGAGAGGGTGCCGCCCCGGGTGGTGACCGCCACGGAGGCCGAGGAGCTGAAGGTCGACGGGGCCTGAGGTCGAAGTCCGGCCGACGGCCGCTGGCGCCAGGGAGCATGCTCTCGATATATGCGCAGTGCGCGCTCTCCTGCGCCACCTGTCGGCGGATCCCGCCGCTCGCCGTTCCGTCCGGGACTGGGTCATCTCCTGCTGCTGATCACCTGATCGATCTCGAGTCCGTGACCGCACCGGTACAGCGGATCCGCCGTGCCTCCGGGAACGTCCTCGAAAGACTTCCGCACCGACTCCATCGAGCGCGGCAGATCGATCGGGAGCCGGCCGCGCGCCGGGATCGCGCCGGTGATCGCGCCGATCCAGGCCGCGCCCGAGACGCCGAAGCTGCCGGTGAGCGCGTCGCAGTGCTCGACGATGCCGGTGAGCACCGCGGCCCGGTCCAGGTCCACATCGAGGATCAGCGGGCAGGCTGCCCGGATCCGGTCCAGCCGGTGGGCGAGCCCGGGCGGGAACTCGAGATCTCCCTGGTGGAACCAGGATTCGAGGAACAGGTCGTCGCGCGGCTGGAAGGGGGCGCCGATGCGCAGCAGCGCCACGTCAGCCTCTGCGGGGGTGGCGACCTGCTCCCCCAGCTGCGCGATGACGTCCGCCGGCAGGCCCTCGGCGTAGATCCGGGAGCAGGTGGCGGGAGTGGCCAGCGGCAGCACGGCGCCGTCGTCATGCAGGATGACGACGCTGCCCGCCTGCGCCTCGTGGCCACGTCGGCGCGACTCCTCGGTGCCGACCAGTGCGTCGGCCACCGACTCGTCGACGTAGGGGTCATCGAACAGGCCGAGGTGGAACTTCACCCGCAGGAGCCGGCGGGCTGAATCGGTGACCCGCTGCTCGCTCACCTGCCCGTGGCGGACCAGGTCCAGCAGCAGTTCGGTGCACTCCTCGCCGCCGAACTGGTCCGCTCCGGCCTCGAGGATGCGCTGCATCCGCTGGGTGGGGGTGAGCTCCTCGACGCCCCAGGCGCGGGCCGGCAGCACCTGCTCGCCGACGTGGTTGTCATTGACCAGCTCCCAGTCGCTGACGATCACGCCGGCGAAGCCGAGCTCTTCGCGAAGCAGGCCGGTGAGCACCTGCCGGTTGAAGCCGAAGCCGACCTCCTCGATCGCCTGGCCGTCGATCTCGAGATCGAGGGGACGGCCGTAGTACGGCATGATCGCGTCGGCCCCCTCCTCGATGGCCGCCCGGAAGGGCAGGAGGTGGTCCTCGAACCGCCCTCCCGGGTAGATCTGGTCCCGGCCGTACGGGAAATGGGCGTCCTCGCCGTCCTTCTGCGGGCCGGCACCCGGGAAGTGCTTGACCGTGGACTGCACCGAGAGCTCATCCTGCTCCCCGCGCAGCCCCTCGAGGGCGGCGGTGACCAGGCGAGCCACCAGCTGCGGGTCCTGGCCGAAGCATTCGCGCTGCCGCGCCCAGCGCGGCTCGGTGGCGAGATCCGCGACCGGATGCAGCGCCGCCCGGATGCCGACGGCGGTGTACTCGCGCCGCGCCGTCTCCGCCCACTCGCGCACCAGCGCGGGATCGGCGAGGGCGCCCAGGCCCAGCGGCTCCGGCCACAGGGAGAAGAACGAGGTCACCCAGGAGGTGCCGGCGTTCTGCGCGCCGCCGTGGCGGGGATCGGTGGAGATCGTGACCGGGATGCCGTGCGGGGTCCGCTCGGCGAGCTCCTGGAGACGGTTGTGCCAGCGGGCGGCGGCGCCGGCGCTCTCCAGTCCGTGGACGTTGAAGTGGTTCATGTGCTTGGCCAGCACCACGTCCTCGGTGCCGGACTTGGAGATCGCGCCGGGACCCTCCAGCAGCGTGCCGTCGGGGCCGGTCTCGATCACCGTGTGGAACATCAGCCCGACCTTCTCGGCGAGCGAGAGCCTGCCCAGCAGGTCCTCGGTGCGCTCCTCGGGGCTGCGGCGCGGATCCTCGAAGGGGTCCATCCGGCCGTTGCCGTTCAGGTCCCGGTAGCGGGTGCCGTCGGCCGCCCGCGCGAGCAGGGGGCGGGAATGATCAGCCGTGGGCACGGAAGACCTCCTGTTCGATCACGGGGCGCAGCTGCGCGGCGACCTCGTCGGTCGCGAACCATTCGTGCAGCTGTTCGTCCAGCAGCACGTTGCCGAGCGCGCCGAGGATCATCGACTGGTCCAGGGACAGGTGACGGCTGGCGATGGCCCCCGATCCCACGGCCACCGCGTCGTGGAAGCCGCCGGGGCCGTAGGCGCCCAGCTCGGTCTCGATCCGGGAGAGGTTCTCGATCGAGGAGTCGAGCTCGTACTGCAGCGCGAGCGCCGCGGCATGCGGGGTGATCACCCCGTCCAAGCCCTGCGGGTAGGGCTCGCCCTGGTGCCAGTCGGTGCCCGCCGCGTCGGAGAAGTACCCGGTGGGGTTCAGGCCGAGGGCGTCGACCCCGTACTCGCGGTACTCGGCGTGCGGATCGGAGCTGGGAGAGAAGCCCCAGTACCCGTACCCGGCCTCGTCCAGACCGTGCTCGCGCTGGGCCCGCACGTGCAGGGGATGGTTCCTCCCCCAGCTCTCCGGGCCCCAGGCCGCCTCGGGCACGAACAGGTCGGGCATCAGCTCCTCGAACATGGAACCGCCCCAGCCGGGCACGATCTCCATCCCGCGGTAGGTGTGCGCGCCCTCGAAGACGCGCACGCCCTCGTGCTCGGTCCACTCCCCGACCGGTGCCATCTCTGACCAGGTCCACTCCGGCGGGAAGGTGCGGTAGGTCGTGAAGTAGGCGCCCGCGGGGATCTGGCCGGTCATGATCCCCAGGTAGGTCACCATGCGCGCCTCGGAGACGGCGGTGTCGTAGTGGTGCTCGCTGTGGTACCAGACGTCGGCCCCGGGGATGTCGTTGAACAGGGGTCGCAGCTCGACCCCGTCGCGGCCCGGGTCCTCGACCCAGAAGCCGCCGATGGTCTGGCCGGGCTGGGCATCGACCTCCCGGTCGAAGAACACGTCCCAGCGCATCGCGTCGAAGAGCCGGCGGGCGCGGCGCCGGTTCGAGGGGTCCGCCTGTGCGACGACGTGCAGCGCGGCACCGAGCCAGCCCATGTCGACGCTGGAGACGAACGGGGTCACGGGATCCCCGGTGCCGGGCCAGGTGCGCAGCACCGAGCCGTCTCTCTCGTGGTACCAGTTGAAGAACATGCCCGAGGGCTCGTGGTGCTCCATCTGCTCGAGGGAGCCCAGGGTGCGGGAGATGCGGTTGCGGGCATGGCCGGGGGTGAGCAGTCCCAGCTCGCGGGCGATCAGGACGGACCACAGGGAGCCGCCGATGTTCGTCGGTGAGGTGTGGCGGGAGTGCCCGGTGAGGTCGGCGCCGATGTTGTCGGAGATCAGACCGGTCGCCTCGACGGTCATCGCGTCCAGGCTGTGCCAGGTGTCCGCGGCCCAGCGGCGCAGCAGCGCCTGGTCCCCGCCTCCGGAGCCCGTCGCGGGCAGGGTGAGACCGGAGGGGCCGGCCGACAACACGGCGGGCGCCGCAGGTCCGGTCGGTGCGGCCGCGGCGGCGGTCGCCCCGGTGCCGGCGAGCGCGCCGGCACCGAGCAGGGGGACGGCGAGCAGGGTGCGTCGGTCGACGGTGTTCACGAGGCCTCCTCGAGGCGGTGGGGGTTCACTTGATGCCGCTGGTGGCGATGCCCTGGATGAAGTAGCGCTGGAAAAACAGGAAGACGATGAGGATCGGCAGCACCACGAGCGTGGCTCCGGCCAGGAGCAGGCCGTAGTCCGTCTGGTTCTGTCCGGTCGAGATCAGGGCGAGGGCGACCGGCAGGGTGTAGGTCGACTCGCTGGAGGAGACGACCAGCGGCCACAGGAAGTTGTTCCAGGAGCCGAGGAAGGTGAGGATGCCGAGGGTGGCGAAGGCGGGGCCCGCCAGCGGCAGGTAGATCCGGAAGAAGATCGCGATCTCCCCGACCCCGTCGATCCGCCCGGCCTCCAGCAGCTCCCGGGGCAGGCCCAGGAAGAACTGGCGCATGAGGAAGACGCTGAAGGGCTGGACCAGGAACGGCAGGATCAGTGCGGGGATGGTGTTGGCCAGGCCCAGGTTCACGATCAGCACGTACTGCGGGATGAACGTGACCAGGCCCGGGATCATCAGGCAGCCCAGCACCAACAGGAACAGCACGCGCTGGAAGGGGAAGCGCAGGTGCGCGAGCGCATAGCCGAACATCGAGGAGAAGAACAGGTTCCCGGCGGTGACCGCGATCGCCACCACGGCCGAGTTCTGGAAGTAGCGGCCGAAGGGACGTTCGAAGAGGCGGCGGAAGTTGTCCCAGGTGGGCTCCTCGGGGAGCCAGGTCGGCGGCACCCGCAGCAGCTCGCCCTGGGTCTTCACGCTGCCCAGGAGCATCCACACGAAGGGGGTGATCACCAGGAGCAGGAAGGCGGTCAGGACGATGTAGGTCAGGACGGGACGGCGACGGTCGATCATCACTTCTCCCTCATCAGGCGGAACTGCGCGAGGGTGACGATGCCGATGACGATGAAGGTCAGATAGGCCATCGCCCCGGCCACGCCGTAGTTGCCGAAGCCGAACTGGTTGTAGGTGTACATGGAGGCGGAGATGGTGGCGTTCAGGGGCCCGCCCTGGGTCATCACGAAGGGCTCCTCGAAGAACTGCAGGTACCCGATAGAGGTGGTGACCATGACGAACAGCATCGTCGGGCGGATCGCGGGCAGGGTCACGTGCCAGAACCGCTGCCAGGTGGAGGCGCCGTCGAGCGCGGCGGCCTCGTGCAGTCCGCGGTCCACCGCCTGCAGCCCGGCCAGGAAGATGACCATCGAGGTGCCGAAGTTGCGCCAGACCGCCATCACGATCAGCGACAGCAGCGCGGTGCGCTCATCGCCCAGCCAGTTCGGACCGTCGATCCCGACCCAGCCCAGCACCGTGTTGACCAGCCCGTTGTCGGGGCGCAGCAGGAATCTCCAGACCACGGCGACGGCCACGATCGAGGTGACCACGGGGGTGTAGAAGCCCATGCGGAACACGCCGCGCAGGCGCATCACGCCCTGGTTCAGGGCGAGCGCGGCGGCGAGGCCGGCGATGATGGTCAGCGGCACGCCGATCAGCACGAACACGCCGGTGTTCAGTGCGGCCCGGCGGAAGACCGGATCCTCGAAGGCGGTGAGGTAGTTCTCCAGCCCCACGAAGTTCACCGAGAACGGCGAGCGGATATCGCTGATGCGCATATCGGTGAAGGACATGAACATCGACTGCAGCACGGGCCAGGCGATGAACACCGTGAACAGCACGACGAAGGGCAGCGAGAGCAGGATCCCGGCGCGTGCCTCCGCCGCAGCGCGTCGGCCCCTCCGGCGGCGGCCGGATCCCGTGCCGTCACCCGGGGAACGCCCGGCCTCCGAGGCGGTCAGCGGTGCAGCGCTCATCTCAGAGACCGGTCCCGATGCCCTGCGCCTCGGACTGGACGGTCTCCAGCGCGGTGTCGGGGGCGAGATTCTGCTTGCAGACCTGCTCGATCTGAGCATCGAACTTCGCGGCGACCTGCTCCCAGGTGGCGATGGTGGGCGGGGCGAAGGCGGAGAGCAGCTGGGTGTGGAAGGCCTCGAACTTCTCGTTCGAGGAGACTGCATCATCCTCCCAGGCCGTCTGCAGGCTGGGCATCGCGGAGACGATCGAGAACCATTCGACCTGCACCTCGGGGCGCGAGAGGTATTCGACGAGCTTCCAGGCGCCGTCGCGGTTCTGGCTGCCCTGGAAGACGCCGATGTTCGCTCCGCCCAGGAAGCTCGCGCTGTTCTCCTTCTCGGGCATCACGAACACGCCGTACTTCTCGGCGAAGCCCTCCCCGCCCACGGCTTCGACCGCCGCCATCATCCATGGGCCGGAGATGAACATCGGCACCGCGCCGGAGACGAAGTCCTGCTCGGTGGTGCCCTCGGCGGGAGAGGGGTCCGAGATCCCCTCGGTGAAATAGGACTGGTAGTAGGCCAGCGCCTCCTCGTTCTCGGGGGAGACGAAGGTGAATTCCGCGGAGTCCTCGGAGACGACGTCCCCTCCGTTGGACCAGCAGAAGGGGAGCACGCTCTGCCAGGACCCGTTGCCCCCGGGCTGCAGGGAGATCCCCCAGGTGCCATCCGGCCCGCCCTGCATGGTGCGTGCCATCTCGACCAGGCCCTCCCAGTCGGTGGGCGGCTCGGAGATGCCGAGGGACTCGGCGATGTCCCTGCGGTAGTAGACCAGACGGGTCTCGACGTACCACGGGACGCCGTGGACGGTCTCGTCCACGGTGACGGATTCGAGCGCCCCGGGGAAGTAGTCGTCGGTGGCGATCGAGTCCGGGGTCGGCTCGAGCGCGTCCAGGCTCACGAACTCGGCCATCCAGGTCGAGCCGACCTGGGCGACGTCCGGTGCGGTGCCGGCGGCGATCGCCGAGGTGAACTTGTCGTGGGCACTGTCCCAGGGGATCGGTGTGACCTCGACGGTGACGTCGGGGTTCTCGTCCTCGAAGCCTGTCAGCAGCTCCGGCAGTGCCTCGCCCTCGGCGCCCATCGCCCAGACGGTGAGGGCGCCGGTGGCGGGGCCCTCGGCGATCGGCTCGGCGGGGGCGCCGCCACCGCCCTCCTCCTCGTCGGGTCGGCCGCAGGCGGCGAGGACGGCGAGGGTGCCGGCGGCGCCCAGACCGGCGACAGCGCGGCGGGCGAGAGGAGAGGTGGGGATCATGATGACTCCTT
>JAKDUN010000148.1 GCA_030457675.1 Brachybacterium sp.
CCGCGCCCCCGGGCGCCCCTGCCTCCACCCGCGCCCCCCCGCGGCCCCCCCCCACCCATGCGGCGCCCCCCCAACCCCGGGGGGGGGGGGCCCCTCCTCTCATCGTCGCTCAGCGACTCACCGGATCACAGACCCAGCTCACCCTCGAATGCGCCCTCCTCGAGCCGCTTCTTCATGTATGTGAGGAAGCGGGCGGCGTCGCCGCCGTCGACCATGCGGTGGTCGTAGGAGAGGAACAGGTACATCATCGAGCGGATGGCGATGGAATCATCGCCCTCGGCGTTCTGCACGACCGCCGGACGCTTGGTGATGGTGCCGGTGCCGAGGATGCCGACCTGCGGCGCGGGGACGATGGGCGTGTCCCACAGTGCACCGCCGGAACCGGTGTTGGTGATGGTGAAGGTGGCGCCGGACAGATCGTCGGGCACGAGCTTGTTGCCCTTCGCCCGACCGCCGAGGTCACCGATCTGACGCGCCAGGCCCGCCAGGTTCAGGTCACCGGCGTCCTTGATCACCGGAACCACGAGACCGCGCTCGGTGTCCGCGGCCATGCCGATGTTCTCCGAGCCGTGGTAGACGACCTTGTCGCCGTCGATGCTGGAGTTCAGCTGCGGGTAGGTCTTCAGACCCTCGATGGCGGCCATCATCAGGAACGGCAGGTAGGTGAGCTTCGCACCCTCACGGGCGGCGAAGTCCTCCTTGGCGCGAGCACGCAGCTTCGCGATGCGGGTCAGATCGACCTCCACCGCGGTGGTCAGCTGCGCCATCTCGTGCAGGGACTCCATCATCCGCTGACCGATGACCTTGCGGATGCGCGGCATCTTCTCCTCTGTGCCGCGCTTCGAGGAGACCTCGACCTTCGGTGCCGTTGCAGCTGCCGCGGGGGCCGCCGCGGCGGCTGGTGCCGAGGCTGCGGACTTCTGCGCCTCGATCGCCTCCTGGACGTCCTGCTTTCGGATACGACCGCCCAGGCCGGAGCCCTTCACGGAGGACAGGTCCACGCCCGCCTCGGATGCCATCTTCCGCACCAGCGGGGTGACATAGCCGGAGGACTCGGCACCGGAGACCGCATCGGCAGCCTTCGGAGCGGGAGCCGCCGGAGCCTCCGCCTTCTTCTCCTCAGCCTTGGGAGCCTCCGCCTTCTTCTCCTCAGCCTTCTTCTCCTGAGCCTTCGGGGCCTCGGCCTTCGGCTCCTCCTTCGCGGGGGCCTCCTCGGCCTTCGGCGCCGGTGCGGCGGGCTCTTCAGCCTTGGCCGGAGCGGCATCGCCCGAACCGATCACGGCCAGTACGGAGCCGACCTCGGCATCCTCGTCCTCGGACACCTTGATCTCGAGCAGAGTGCCGGCGACAGGGGAGGGGATCTCGGTGTCGACCTTGTCGGTCGAGACCTCGAGCAGCGGCTCGTCGACCTCGACGGTGTCGCCGACGGACTTGAGCCAGCGGGTGACGGTGCCCTCGGTGACGGACTCACCGAGCGCCGGCATGGTGATGTCCTCACCCGAGGCGGCACCGCCTGATGCGCCGGAGTCGGCATCATCGGCGGCGTCGTCGGACTTCTCCGACTCGGCGGAGGGGGCCTCTTCCTCGTCGGTCGACGGGGCGACGGTGTCGTCCGAGGCGAGATCCTCGCCCTCCGCGGGGGCTTCCTCCTCAGCGGGAGCCTGGGCACCGGAGTCACCGGAGTCGGAGCCCTCGGACCCGGAGCCGTCGCCGATGACGACGAGATCGGCGCCGACCTCGGCGTCATCGTCCTCCTCGACGAGGATCTTCTCGATGGTCCCCGCGACGGGGGAGGGGATCTCGGTGTCGACCTTGTCGGTCGAGACCTCGAGCAGCGGCTCGTCGACCTCGACGGTGTCGCCGACGGACTTGAGCCAGCGGGTGACGGTGCCCTCGGTGACGGACTCGCCGAGTGCCGGCATCTTCACGGTTTCTGACATGGGGTTCTCTCCTCCTGGGAAGACGGGCTCAGGCGTGGGCGTGCAGCGGCTTGCCGGCGAGCGCGAGCGCTGCCTCGCCCAGGGCCTCGTGCTGCGTGGGGTGGCCGTGGACGAGGGAGGCGACATCCTCGGGGTAGGCCTCCCAGTTGACGATGAGCAGCGCCTCACCCATGAGCTCCGAGGTGCGCGAGCCGATCATGTGGACGCCGATGATGGGGCCGTCCTTCTCCCGCACCAGCTTGATGAAGCCGGTGGTGCCGAGGATCTGGGACTTGCCGTTGCCGCCGAGGTTGTACTCGTAGACCTCGACTGCGTCGTCGCCGAGCTGCTCCTTGGCCTGCTTCTCGGACAGGCCCACGGAGCCGAGCTCGGGCTCGCAGTACGTGATGCGCTCGATGCCGGACTCGACGATCGGGGCGGGCTTCAGGCCCGCGATCCGCTCGGCGACGTTGATGCCCTGCGCGAAGCCGCGGTGCGCGAGCTGGAGGCCGGGGACGATGTCGCCGACGGCGTAGACGCCGGGGACGTTGGTCTCCAGGGTCTCCTGGTTCGCGAGCACGAAGCCGCGATCCATCTCGATGCCCTGCTCCTCGTAGCCCATGCCGGAGGTGGCGGGGCCACGGCCGACGGCGACCAGCAGGTAGTCGCCTTCGAACACCTTGCCATCGGTGAGGGTGACGGTGACACCGCTCTCGGTCTGCTCGGCCTTCTCGGTGAAGACACCGAGCGAGGACGTGATGCCGCGCTTCTTGTAGGCACGCTCGAGGGCCTTGGACAGCGCCTCGTCCTCATTGGCGACCAGGTGGGGCAGGCCCTCGACGATGGTCACCGACTCCGCACCGAGCGACTTCCACACCGATGCGAACTCGACGCCGATGACGCCGCCGCCCAGGATGATCGGGTTCTTCGGGATCTCCGGCAGCTGCAGTGCGGTCTCGGAGTCCAGGAAGCGCCCGCCCAGGTCGATGCCCGGGAGGCTCTTCGAGTAGGAGCCGGAGGCGAGGATGATGTTCTTGCCGGTGAGGGTGCGGGTGCCGGACCCGGTCTCGACCGAGATCGTGTTCGGGCCGGTCAGCGTGCCGAAGCCCTCGACGTACTCGACCTTGCGGGACTTCACCAGGCCCTGCAGGCCCTTGTGGAGCCGCCCGATGATCTTGTCCTTGAACTCCAGCACCTTCGCGGCATCGATGCCGTTGAGGCTGAGGTCGACGCCCGCGGCGGCAGCCTCGGACGGCGCATCGGCGAGTTCGCCGACGTGCAGCAGCGCCTTGGTCGGGACGCAGCCGCGGTGCAGGCAGGTGCCGCCGAGCTGGTCCTTCTCCACGAGCGCGATCTTCTGGCCGAGCTGGGCTCCGCGCAGCGCGGCCGCATAGCCGCCGCTGCCACCGCCCAGGATCACGACGTCGAACTGGTCAGTGCTTGTCTCCGCCACCTGTGAGCTCCTCGGTGTCTACGTGTACTCCGCGACCCGCTCGGACCTGGATGGCCGACGGCGCCGCCTGCGTGTCCCATGCTAGGCCACCAGGCGGCGCCGAGAAGACCGCTCGGCCTGATCAGTCCGCGCAGAACGCGGCGAGCATCACGCTGCGGGGCCTGCAGCGAGGTTCTCGAGGACCTGCAGGACGGTGCGGGTGCTCATCCCGGTCGCGCCCTTGCCCATGTATCCCAGCGGTGAGGAGGCGAATCCGGGACCGGCGATGTCCATGTGCGCCCAAGGGGTCTCGCCGACGAACTCGGCCAGGAAGATGCCGGCCGAGAGCGCACCGCCCGGTCGGTCGCCGATGTTGCGCAGATCCGCGACCCGGCCGGTGAGGTCCGCGCGCAGCTCGGCGGGGAAGGGCAGCGCCCAGAACGGCTCACCGGCGGTGCCTGCGGCCGTGAGCACCAGCTCGCGCGCGTCCTCGGTGCCCATCACGCCGGCGGTGCGCTTGCCCAGTGCGACGACGGCCGCGCCGGTCAGCGTGGCCACGTCCATCACCAGGTCGGGCTCCTCGGCGACCGCGTCGACGAGGGCGTCGGCCATGACCATCCGACCCTCGGCGTCGGTGTTGAGGACCTCGACGGTCTTGCCGTTGCGCATGGTGACCACGTCGCCGGGACGCTGGGCACCGCCGGCGGGCATGTTCTCCGCCAGCGCCAGATAGGTGGTGACCTTGACGTCCAGGCCCAGACGCGCTGCGCCGACGGTCGCGCCGAGCACCGTGGCCGCGCCGGTCATGTCGGAGGTCATGTCGTCCATGCCGGGAGCGGGCTTGAGCGAGATGCCGCCCGTGTCGAAGGTGATGCCCTTGCCGACGAGCGCGACCGAGCGCTTCGCGGACTCCGGGGCGTACTCGAGACGGACCAGACGCGGCGGACGGGTCGAACCCTGGCCCACGCCGACGATGCCGCCGTATCCGCCCTCGGCGAGCTGCATCTCGTCGAGCACCGTGACGGTCACCGGCAGGTCGGCGACCGCCTCCTGGGCGCGCTGCGCGAAGGAGTCGGGGAACAGGAGGTTCGGCGGAGTGTTGACGAGGTCACGGACGATGTCCACCACCTCGGAGAGCAGGCTGGAGCGCTCGACCGCAGCGCGGGCGGCGTCGGCCCCGCCCTCGGCGACCAGGCTCAGGGTGCCGAGGGCGCCCTTGGGTGCAGAGGATCCGGTCCCGGACTTGTGCGCGACGAAGGCGTAGGCGCCCAGGGCCGCTCCCTCGAGGGCGGCGGCGCGCTGCGCGTCGGAGGCCGTCGGCACCGCGACGGCGGCGTGCTCGACGCCGCTCAGCGAACGGGTCGCGGCACCGAAGGCGAGGCGCAGGTCCTCCTCGGAGACCTCGGCGAGATCCTCGTCACCCACGCCGACCAGCAGCAGCGAGTTCGCGGCGGCCATTGCGTAGGACGGGATGCGGTGCAGGTCGCCGCGGGCGGCAGAGGCGTCGAGACCGGCGATGGCCTCGGAGATCTCGGGTGATCCGGGGACGGTCGCCGGGGCGTCGTCAGCGCCGGCGAGCAGGGGGAGGATGAGGACGTCGACGTCGACGTCGCGCACTGATGCTTCGGTGATGTCAATGGTGGGCATGCCTCTATCGTAGGGGCGGGCCGGACATGGTGTCCTCGCCCCGTGGAGGAGGACCGAAGACCCATGACGGCGTTGAGCATCGTGGTGGCCGTGCTGTGCGGGCTGACCGCTCTGCTGGGCCTGTACTACGCGCTGCGGGAGCTGAACGCGGACCTGATCCTGCTGGGGGCCTGCGCACTGTTGACCGTCGGCTGGGTGGTGCTCGGGATCGCGCTGGGGCTGCGTGACCTCGGCGGCGGGTCGCCGGAGGATCCGATCACGCTGTACGGCTACCTGCTCACCGCCGTGGTGCTCGTGGTGGGCGGCGGCTGGCTGGGCGTGTTCGAGCGCAGCCGCTGGGGGAGCCTGGTGACCGGGCTGGGGGCCCTGGTCAGCGCCGTGCTGCTGATGAGACTGCACCAGATCTGGCCGGGAGGTTTCGCATGACCGCCGAGCGCTCCGCCGTCGCCACCGGGCGCGGCAGCCGTGGGTTCGAGATCGTCCTGATCGCGGTGTACGGGATCTTCGCGATCTCGGCCACGGCGCGCAGCCTGGTGCAGGTGCTGCGGGACTTCTCCTTCGCTCCTGTGGCCTACCTGCTGTCCCTGCTGGCGGCTATCACCTACATCGCGGTGACCATCGCCCTGGTCCGCGGCGGTCGGCGCTCGGCCGTGGCCCGCGGACTGTGCATCGCCGAGCTGGCGGGCGTGCTGATCGTCGGCACGCTCACGCTCCTGGATCCCGCGCTGTTCCCCGACGCGACCGTCTGGGGCCACTTCGGGCAGGGCTACGGCTTCGTGCCCTTGCTGCTGCCGGTGGTCGCGCTGCTCTACCTGCGTCGCAGCGGTCGGCGCGAGGAGGGCTCGGGACCTGTGGCCTGAAGCATCCCTCGTGGACCGCGTACCGTACTCCTCGTGACCTCCGACGACACCTCGCACCGTGGGCCCTACGCCGTCCTCTTCCGGCACCTTCTGAGCCGGATCGATCCGGAGCAGGCGCACCGGCTGACTGTCCGAGCGCTGGCAGCTGCTCATGCGATGCCGGGTGGGCCGGGGTCGCTGCGCGCCGCGTTCTCCGTCCCGGATCCGATGCATGACCCCCGCCCCACCCGGCGCGTGCTGGGCGCCGAGCATCGCAGCCCTCTGGGCCTGGCGGCCGGCTTCGACAAGGACGGCGAGGTCCCTCTGGCGCTGCTGGACCTCGGCTTCGGCCACGTCGAGGTGGGCACCGTGACCGCGAAGGCGCAGCCGGGCAACCAGCGCCCCCGCTCCTTCCGCCTGGTGGGCGACAGAGCGCTGATCAACCGCATGGGCTTCAACAACCACGGGGCGCAGGCCCTCGCGAAGAGGCTCGCCCGAGCCCGCCGCTCCGAGCGGGGCCAGCGGGCCGTGATCGGCGTGAACATCGGCAAGTCCAAGGTCACCGCTCTCGAGGACGCCGCCGAGGACTATCGCTTCTCCGCCCGGCTGCTCGCGCCCTATGCCGACTATCTCGCCATCAACGTCTCCAGCCCCAACACCCCCGGGCTCCGTGATCTGCAGAGCGTCGAGATGCTGCGCCCGATCCTCGAGGCCGTGGTCCAGGAGGCCGAACTGACACGCACCCGACTGCGTCGCGAGGTGCCGGTGCTGGTGAAGATCGCCCCGGATCTGCATGACGAGGACGTGGAGGCCGTGGCCCGTCTCGCCACCGACGCGGGACTGGCCGGGGTGATAGCGACGAACACCACGATCGCCCGCCCCGACTCCCTGGAGACCGACCGAGCCCGGATCGAGCTGATCGGCGCCGGCGGTCTCTCCGGCCCGGTGCTCGCGGGCCGCTCGCAGGAGGTGCTGGCCCTGCTGCGCGCCACGCTCCCGACCGATGCCGTGATCATCAGCTGTGGGGGAGTGAGCACCGCCCAGGACGTACAGGAGCGCCTCGATGCCGGTGCGGATCTGGTCCAGGGCTACACCGCGATGATCTACGAGGGCCCCGCCTGGCCCGGCCGGATCGCTCAGGAGCTCGCCGGCTGATCCGAGCTGGCCGGCAGACC
>JAKDUN010000149.1 GCA_030457675.1 Brachybacterium sp.
CCCAGTGACCATGCGTGCGATGACCATCACCGAGGATCACCGCCTCGAGCTCGCCGAGCTGCCCGAACCGGTCCCCGCCCCCGGCGAGGTGCTCGTGGACGTGGTCGCCGCGGGCGTGAACCGCGCCGACCTCGCCCAGGTCGCCGGGGCGTACCCGCCGCCGCCCGGCGCCTCCGAGCTGCCGGGGCTGGAGGTCTCCGGCCATCGCCGCGACACCGGCGAGCCGGTCCTCGCGCTCCTGGCCGGCGGCGGCTACGCCGAGGTGGTCGCCGTCCCGGAGCCGCAGCTGCTCCCCGCCCCGGAGGGCCATGACCTGGTCGAGGCCGCGGGCCTGATCGAGGTGTGCGCGACCGTGATCTCGAACCTCGTGCTCGAAGCGGGTCTGGCCGAAGGGGAGACCGTGCTGATCCACGGCGGCACCGGCGGCATCGGCACGGTCGCGATCCAGCTGGCCCGCCATCTGGGAGCGCGCGTGCTCACCACCGTCGGCTCTGACGCGGCGATCACGACCGTGCGCTCCCTGGGTGCGGACATGGCCTGGAACCGCCGCTCCACCGATCTGCTCGCCGCGGTCAAGGAGACCGGCGGGGCGGATGTGATCCTCGATGTGGTGGGCGGGCCCACGCTCGGCGACAACGTGGGGATGCTGCGCGAGCACGGACGCCTGGTCATCATCGGCACCCTCGGCGGGGCGAGCGGAGAGCTGCCGATCGGGCGGTTGATGGGCAAGCGGGGCCGGGTCATCGGCACCACCCTGCGCTCCCGGGGCACCGAGGCCAAGCGCCAGATCCTCGAGGCCACCGAGGCGCTGGCCTGGCCGCTGCTGGTCTCGGGCGCGCTGCAGATCCCGATCCATGACCGTTTCCCGCTCGAGCAGGCAGCCGAGGCCCAAGCGGTGCTCCGCGAGGGCGGGCACGTGGGCAAGGTGATCCTGGAGGTCGCCGCGCCCGAACGATCGCGCTGATCAGTCCAGCAGCTGCTCCAGCACGCGTACGGTGCCGTCCTCGTAGATCGAGTCGGTGACGACGTCGGCGACGTCCTTCACGCCTTGCGGAGCCTGGCCCATGGCCACGCCCACCCCGGCCCAGGTGAGCATCTCGGTGTCGTTGAAGCCGTCGCCGACGGCGACCGTGCGCTCGCTGCCGATCTCGAGCCGCTCGCGCAGCGTCTCGAGGGCGCTGGCCTTGGAGATGCCGGGAGCGGCCATGTCCAGCCACGCGGTCCAGCCGATCGAGTACTCGACCCCGTGCACCCCGGATTCGGCGATGACCCTGGAGAACTCCTGCGGCGACAGATCCGGCACGTGCACGACCACGCGCACCGCCTCGAGCTCCATCAGCTCGTCCAGATCGCTCTCGATCGCCTGGACCCCGAAGCTGGCGTCCTGGAACCCGGGGGTCGAGCGGAAGGTCCCGTCGGACATCTCCACCGCGTAGTGCGCATCCGGGGCGACCTCGCGCAGGGTGCGCAGCGCGTGGCCGGGCCGGAAGGGGCGGGTGTCGATGATGCGGTGCCCACCAGCGGCGTCGGGATCCAGCTCGACGGTGACCGCACCGTTGGAGCAGACCGCGAAACCGTGGGTGATCCCGGCGGCCTCGACGATCGGCAGCGTGGCCCCGAGGGAGCGGCCGGTGGCGATGACGACTTTGTGCTCCTCCGCGGCACGCTGCAGCATCCGGTGCATGTCGGGCGTCATGGCGCCGTCGTGGTCGACGAGGGTCCCGTCGACATCGAGCCCGATCAGCAGCCTCTGGCCGGCGAGGCCGGTCAGGTGCTCCTGGAGACGGGCCCGGGTGGCCTCACGATCGGTGGTGGCGGTGGGGGTGGGCATGCTCGTCATGTCGGGCACTGTGCCATCGCCGTCCGACGAACGGGTGAACCGGCGGTGACGAAGCGACTCCAGCAGGCGGCGGAGGGAGAACGACGACGCCATCTCAGGCAGCGCCCCCCGCGACCTCGAAGACTTCGCGCCCGCCGAGGTAGGGGCGCAGTCCCTCGGGGACCACGACCGACCCGTCCGCCTGCTGGTGGTTCTCGAGGATCGCGGCGAGGAAGCGGGTGGTGCCGAGGGTGCCGTTGAGGGTGGCGACGGGGCGCAGACCGTCCTCGGTGCGCTCGCGGATGTTCAGCCGACGGGCCTGGAACTGGGTGGTGTTCGAGGTGGAGGTGAGCTCGCGGTAGGTGTCCTGGCTGGGCATCCACGCCTCGCAGTCGAACTTGCGGGCGGCGGAGGTGCCGAGGTCACCGGCGGCGGTGTCGATGATGCGGTAGGGCACGTCGATGCGGGCCATCATCTCCCGCTCCCAGTCCAGCAGCCGCTCGTGCTCCTCGTAGGAGTCCTCGATGCGGCAGTAGGAGAACATCTCCACCTTGTGGAACTGGTGGACGCGGATGATGCCGCGCGTGTCCTTGCCGTAGCTGCCGGCCTCGCGGCGGTAGCAGGCGCTCCAGCCGGCGTAGCGGAGCGGGCCGTCCTCGAGGTCGATGATCTCGTCCTTGTGGTAGCCGGCGAGCGCCACCTCGCTGGTGCCCACGAGATACAGGTCGTCGCCCTTGTCCAGGTGGTACACCTCATCGGCGTGCTCGCCGAGGAAGCCGGTGCCCTCCATCGACTCGGGCAGCACCAGAGTGGGGGTGATCATGGGCGTGAACCCGGCGTCGGTGGCCTGGTCGATGGCGGAGTTCAGGATCGCCAGCTCCAGCTGGGCGCCGATGCCGCGCAGGAAGTAGAAGCGGGCGCCGGAGACCTTCGCGCCGCGGGCCATGTCGATCGCCCGGAGCCCCTCGGCGATCTCTAGGTGGTCCTTGACCGGGTGGTCGAAGCGGGGGACCTCGCCGACGTGCTCGCGCACGGTGAAGTCCGCCTCGAGGCCCTCGGGCGCGCCCTCGGAGAGGTTCGGGATCTCCCGCAGAGCCGCATCGCGGGTGGTCAGGGCCTCACCGGCCTCGGCCTCGAGGCGCTTCACATCGGCCGAGAGCTGCTTGACCTCGGCCAGCAGCGCCTGCTTCTGCTCCCCCTGCGCCTGGGCGACCTGCTTGCCGAAGGCCTTCTGCTCGGCGCGCGCGGATTCGAAGGCCGCGGTCATCTCGCGCCAGCGGACGTCGGCCTCGAGCACCGCGTCCACGGCGGCGGGGTCTCGTCGGCGCGCCCGCTGGGCGTCACGGACGGCTTCAGGGTTCTCGCGCAGGTGCCGCAGATCGATCATTGCTCCAGGATACCTGCGCCCGCGCGTGCCAGTACCGTGCCAGTACTCTGGCTGCATGGACCTCACTCTGCTGATTCTGAGCGTCGCCTCGGTGGTCATCGCCGTCACCACCATCGTGCTCCTGGTGGTGGTGCTGCGCCATCTGGGCCGCCACCGCCGCGAGCTCGCCGCGCTGCGAGCGACCGCCGAGGCGCACGACGCCGAGACCTCCGGGGGCGGCGCGCAGGGCGGATCGTCGGAGACGTCGGAGGCATCGGCCGAGGGGGACTCCCTGCGCAGGGTCGCCGTGGTGCTGAATCCCTCGAAGTTCGAGGAGACGGACACCTTCCGGCGGAAGATCACGGACGCGGTCCAGCGGATCGAGGGCGCCGAGGTCGTCTTCTACGAGACCAGCATCGACGACCCCGGCAAGGGGCAGACCGAGCAGGCCGTCGCCGACGGCGCAGATCTGGTCATGGCCGCCGGCGGAGACGGGACGGTGCGCCTGGTCGCCTCGGTGCTGGCCGGCACCGACACCCGGATGGGCATCATCCCCGCCGGCACCGGGAACCTGCTGGCCCGCAACGTCGAGGTCCCGCTGGAGGACCCGACCGCCGCGATGGTCGCCGCGCTGACCGGTACGGACCGGCAGGTCGACGTGGGCTGGCTGCGGGTCGGCGACTCGATGGCGGCCGCGAAGGCAGCGGAGCGGCAGGTCTTCCTCGTGATCGCCGGGTTCGGGGCCGATGCGGAGATGATCGGCTACACCGATCCGGAGATGAAGAAGCGCATCGGCTGGGTCGCGTACATCTTCGGCGGGATCCGCACCGTGCTGGGCCGATCGGTGGATGTCGTCGTGCAGCTGCCGGACGAGAGCCGTCATGCGCACAAGGCGCGCACGGTGCTGCTCGGCAACGTGGGCAAGCTGCCCGGCGGCTTCGTGCTGATGCCGGATGCGACGATCGACAACGGGAAGCTCGAGGTGGTCGTGGCCGGCTGGCGCGGTGCGGCCGGTTTCAGCCAGGTCGCCGCCCAGGTCATGAACCCGAAGCTCACCCCGAAGTTCGGCCCGAAGCTCGCGAACATGGACCGCTACCTGACCACGGGGATCCGGGTGACCACGACGAAGCCGCAGCCCGTGCAGCTCGACGGTGACAGCGATGTCGAGGCCACCCACATGATCGCCATCGTCGATCCCGGGGTGCTGCGCCTGCGGGTCCCCGGGGACGGGGACTCCGCACGGCGCTGATCACCGGGCGGGAGCCGCCTGCTCGACTCGTTCATCCTTCAGCGGCGGGACCACCATGACCGGTCGCTGAGACCGGTGCAGCGTCGCTCGCGAGACCGAGCCGAGCAGTGCACTGGCAACGGCGCCGCGACCGTGGGAACCGACCACGACCAGCTGCGCCTCGGGCACGGCGTCGTGGAGGATCTCACCGGGCGTCCCGATCCGGACCTCGCCCGAGATCTCCACGCCGGGCACGTGCTCGGAGACCCACGCGGCCTCCTTCTGCAGCTCCTCCTGGAGCTCGGCCCGTCGCCCGTCGACGAGGTCGGAGTCACTGCGCGGCCGCACCCGATACCAGTAGTCACCGGTGTCGGGCGTCTGCATGGCGGTCACCAGCACCAGGGAGGTGCCGCGAACGGCCGCTTCCTGCGCCGCATGCAGGGCGGCACGGCGACCATGGACCGAGCCGTCGACACCGACGACCACCGGACCGTCGCCGAACTCGGCCTTGACCGGGACCATCACGGTGGGGCACTGCGCATGCGCCGGCAGCGCCATGGACACCGACCCCAGCACCCGGCCGAGGAAACCGCCCCGGCCGCGGGCGCCGACGATCATCAGGTGCGCCTTCGCGGAAGCGTCGACCAGGGCCCCGACGGAGTCCCCCTCCATCGTCAGGTACGTGACCTCACCGCTGTACTCGGAGAGATGCGACGCAGCCGCCTCCAGCGCGGCCTCGGCCGCTCGCTCGCTGGCGCCCACCTCCTGCGTCGGCGGGAGCGAGGCGTAGTTGGGGTAGAGCGGGAAGGGAGTCTTGTACGTGGTGACGACGGTGAGCGGCGCACCACTGCGGCCGGCGACAGCGACGCCGTAGTCCAGCGCCAGCTCGGAGTTCGGTGAGCCGTCGAATCCGACCACGATGCCGAGTTCGCGTGTGGAGAGGTCGAAGGGGATCTCACGCAGCTCATTATGATCTTCAGTGTTCATGGCGGTTCCTCCACGGGGCTGCCGGGTGAAGACGATGATGGCGCCCCGCTCTCGAGTCCATCCTCGTCGCTTCCAGCCTAGTCTGTCGAAGGACCCTGCCCAGGACAGAGGTCCTGCGGTGATCAGTCCTCACGGTCGTCCGCCAGCGGCGGCACCACCATGACCGGTCGTCGGGCTCCGTGCAGCGTCGCCCGGGAGACCGAGCCGAGCAGGGCGCTGGCCACGCGGCCACGGCCGTGGGAGCCGACGACGACCAGCTGCGCCGCGCGCCCCGCATCGTGGAGCACGGCGTCGGCCACCCCTACCTGGACCTCTCCGGTGACCTGGACGCCGGGTACGCGCTCCGAGACCCACGCGACCTCCTGATCCAGGTCGTCCTGGGGCTCGGCCCGGTGCTTCTCGGCGAGCTCCGCAGCATCGCTGGGGCGCAACGGGAACCAGTACTGGCCGCTGTCGAGGATCTGCGTTGCGGTCACCAGCACCAGGGAGGTGCCGCGCTCGACCGCTTCCTGCGCCGCATACAGGGCGGCACGGCGACTGTGGGCTGAGCCGTCGACACCGACAACCACCGGGCCGTCGCCGAGCTCCGGCTCAGCGGGGATGACCACGGTGGGGCACTGAGCGTACGAGGGCAGCGCCATGGACACCGACCCCAGCACCCGGCCGAGGAAGCCGCCCCGCCCGCGGGCACCGACGACCATCAGCTGCGCCGTCGCGGAGGCGTCGACGAGTGCGCCCACGGAGTCACCCTCGATGGCCAGGTAGGAGACCGTGCCGGTGTGCTCCGTCAGCCGCTTCGCGGCCCCTTCCAGCACCGCCTCGGCCTGCTGCCTCCGCGCCACGTCCTCGGGGTCCGGGGGCAGCTCGTCGTTGGTGGGATATCCCGGGATCGCGGGCCGGTAGGTGATGACGACGGTGAGCGGGCAGCCACGGCGCGCGGCGACGGCGGCGCCGTAGTCCAACGCCTCCGCAGCGTTCTGGGATCCGTCGAATCCGACCACAACACCGAGGTCCCGCGCGGCGGGGTCGACGGGGGTCGAGGAATGATCCGGCTGAGCAGCAGTGTGCATGGCTGATCCTCCGCGGGGCTGTGAGCAAGGACGACGATGGCGCCCCGCTGTCGAGGCCACCCCGTCGCCGCCCACTTTACGGGCTCTTCCCGGTTCGTGGTGATGGGGAGCGTCGCGTCGCTGACGTAGAACGGCTCGTGGCCCTGCTGTGATGGGTGTTGTCAAGACATCCACATCCCAGAGGACCACGAGCCTGTGCACGAGAATACTGGTTCGCAGCGCGATGCTGCGAGCACGATCTTCAACCTGCCCAACTACCGCGTCATCGACGCCATCGACCTGCCCGACGGGGACCGGCGGGTGGTGATCGCCTCGACCGTCCCGCCGGGCTGTCCGGTCTGCGGAGTGCTCGCGACGAAGGTTCACTCGCGCCGGTCACAGCAGGTCCGGGACGTCCCCGTTGCCGGCGCGACGGTCGTTGTTTGGGCCAAGCGCCGCTGGTTCTGCCTCGAGCAACGCTGTGGCAGGGGCACGTTCTGGGAGTCCACCGTGCAGATCCCTCGATACGCCCGATCGACG
>JAKDUN010000150.1 GCA_030457675.1 Brachybacterium sp.
TGGGCGGGATGCGGCCCGGTCCGGAGCCGGTTGATGCGGCGGGCGCGGCCTCGGTGCACCGGGGCCGCGGAGCGCGGCGCTCACTCGATCGGGGGCGTGTCCGCCTCGATCGGCTGCAGGCCGTCGAGGTCCCACTGGCCATCGATGCGGCGCACGAAGAAGCGGACCTCGGCCTGGACCGGTTCACCGTCCCGGGTGAACGACTCGGTGACGTCGAAGATCGCGTAGCCCTGTCGGTTGACCCGGTCATCGACGGTGTAGTCGGCGGTGCCGCCGGAAGAGAAGGCCGCCTCGAAATCCGCGCAGGTCGTCAGGCCGAAGCCCTCCCGGAACGCCTCGGTCGTGGAGTTCTCGTACAGCTCGCAGTCCCCGGTCTCGAGCGAGGCGTAGAAGTCATCGACGGTGTCCTGCGGATTGCCACGGTTGAGCACCTGGAACGCGATGAAGATCGCGAAGACGGCCACCACCAGGAGTCCGAGGACCGCCACGCCGCCGAGCAGCAGCCAGTGCCACATCGGGCGCTTCGGCTTCCCTGGCGAGGACGGGACCGGAGGCCCCTGCGGCGCCTGTGCGTAGACCATGGAATTCTCCCGGAGACGGTGTGAGGTACGCGAGCAGTATTCCTCACCGCCAGGCGGCGCGCGATGGGGACCGGTCCCCATGCCGGGCCTGCCTCGCCGCTCGGCGCCCCTCCTGTCGATAGCCTGAACTCCATGATCGTCACCTCAGACCCGGGCCCTGTCGGCTCACCGACCAGCAAGGACGCGGCGGGCTTCCTCGCACTGTCGGCCATGCGCTTCACCGGCCCCGCCGGAGAACGGGGCGAAGCGGCGCTGCCGGCCCATCCGGGCGCCGAACCGCTGCCCGGACGGGTGATCGCCCCCGGCGACGCACTGCGCTGGTTCGTGCACCCGGTGCTGGATGCCGAGCAGACCTGGGGTGCGACCTGGGTGGCGGTCGACCTCGTCCTGGATGACGGCAGTCGGCTGTCCGATCACGCACCTCGGGACCAGTACGGGACCCTCGCCACGGCACACGGACTGGGGGAGGGCAAGATCCTCTACCCGGACCAGTGGAACGATGTGCAGATCGACCTCGCAGCCCTCGTCGGCCGCACCGTCACCGAGGTGCTGCTGGTCCTCGATGCCCCCATGGACCCCGATGCCGACCTGCTGGACGAGCTCGGAGATCCCCCTCGCGAGGCACCGGAGCTCACCGGCTGGATCGATGGCCCCTATCTCGCGCCGCGCCCGGCGGACCCGCCGTTGACCGACCCGGTGGCCTGGGTCGATACCCGTCGCGGCACCCACGCCTCCGGGGACTTCTCCCGCGGGAACACGCTGCCGCTGACCGGGATGCCGAACGGCTTCGCGCTCTTCACGCCGGCCACCGATGCCCGCACCCGACGCTGGCTGTACGAGTTCCACCGTGCGAACGGGCCGGACAACTGTCCGCGCTTCGAGGGGATGGCGGTCTCCCATCAGCCCAGTCCCTGGATGGGGGACCGTCAGCAGTTCCTGCTGATGCCTCTGCTGGGATCCTCCCCCGACGCGGGGCCGGCGGCGCGGGCGCGCAGTTTCTCCCATGCGCGGGAGACGGCTCGGCCCGATCTGTACGAGGTCGCGCTCGACGGGGACGTGGCACTGCGGCTCGCGCCGACGGACCACGGGGCGATCTGCGAGATCGAGCTGCCCGCCGGCGCCGAGGCGGGCCATCTCCTGCTCGAGGGCGTCGACGAGCACTCTCGCATCGACGCATCCGGCGCCGTGTTCGACGGCCGGGTGCAGGCCTGGGTCGACTCCTCGCCCGCGCAGGGGTACGACCGCGCCGAGGGGGCGACCCGCATGTACGTGATGGCCGAGGTGGAGCCTCCGCCGGTCTCGGTGCAGCAGGCCCGGGGAGGAAGCACCGGCAGCGTGCTGAGCTTCGCGCCGGGCACGGAGCGGGTGACCGTGCGCCTGGCCACCAGCTATCTCGGTCTCACCCAGGGTCGCCGCACCCTTGGCCAGGAGCTCACGGGCCGTTCTTTCGAGGAGATCCGCACCGCCGCTCACGGTGCCTGGATGCAGCGCCTGCAGGTGATCGAGGTGCCCGACGCCAGCCCCGCACAGCGCCGCACCCTGTACGGCAACCTCTACCGGCTGAACCTCTATCCCAGCTCTCACTGGGAGAACGCCGGCACCCTCGCCCGGCCCGAGCCGGTGCACGCGAGCCCGGTGCTGCCCACCAAGGGGGAGGCCACCGATAAGCGCGGCGCCGCGCAGGTGCTGCCCGGCATGCTCTTCGTGAACCACGGCTTCTGGGACACCTACCGCACCGCCTGGCCCGCCTACGCGCTGCTGTACCCGCAGCTCGCGGCTCAGCTCGCCGACGGATTCGTCCAGCAGTACCGCGAGGGCGGCTGGATCGCCCGCTGGTCCTCGCCCGGCTATGCGGACTGCATGACCGGCACCAGCAGCGACATCGCCATCGCCGACCTGCAGGTCAAGGGCGTCCCGCTGCCCGATGCCCGGTCCGCCTACGAGTCCGGACTGCGCAACGCCACCGTGGCCCCGCCCATCCCGGAGGTGGGGCGCAAGGGCAATGAGCGTGCGGTGTTCACCGGCTACGTCGACACCGACACCGAGGAGTCCGTCTCCTGGGCGCTGGAGGGCCACCTCAACGACTTCGGCCTCGCGGCCCAGGCCGGGCTGCTCGCCGACCGCGCCACGGAGGAGGGGGACGAGCAGGCGGCCGCGCAGCTGCAGGAGGAGTCGAACTACCTGCGCGCCCGCAGCCTGAACTATCCGCTGCTGTTCGATTCCGCGATCGAGTTCTTCCAGGGACGCCGCAGGGACGGCAGCTTCGCGCAGAGCCCCGCGGAGTTCGATCCGCGGGTGTGGGGCGGGGAGTACACGGAGACCGACGGCTGGAACTTCGCCTTCCACGTCCCGCACGACGGGGAAGGGCTGGCGACGCTGTACGGCGGTCGCGGGATGCTCCGCGGACGCCTCGAGCAGTTCTTCGCCACTCCCGAACGGGCGGACCTGCCGGGCACCTACGGGGACGGGATCCACGAGATGGACGAGGCACGCGCGGTGCGGATGGGGCAGTTCGGCATGTCCAATCAGCCCTCGCACCACATCCCCTTTCTCTTCCACCACGTGGGTGCCCCCGAGGAGGCCTCCCGGATCGTGCGGGAGGTGCACCGGCGACTGTTCGTCGGCGAGCAGATCGGCCAGGGCTACCCCGGCGATGAGGACAACGGTGAGATGAGCGCCTGGTGGCTGCTGACCGCACTGGGCCTGTACCCGCTGCAGCTGGGGACCGGCCGCTACCACCTGGTGGCCCCGCTGTTCCCGACAGCGACCGTGCGGCCCCTGGGCGGGGCGTCCTTCTCGGTGACGACGCAGGCGCAGGGCCCCGGCGACGTCTGCATCACCGGGATGAGCGTCCAGGGCCGCGAGCACCGGGACTCCTGGATCGACCACGCCGATCTGCGGGGGCAGCTGCACCTGCGCCTGGCTCCGGAGCCCAGCGGATGGGGCGGGATCCCGCCGTCGCTGAGCAGGCCGGGGGAGCGCCCGCAGCCGTTGCGGGACCTGTTCGCCGCCGACCCCGCCGACCCCCTGCACGACGACGACTCCGGCACCGAGCAGGAGTTCGACGCCGCTGATGTCGTGATCGGGATGCCGGAGCTGGGCGAGCCGTTGCAGGCCCGCTTCCTCACTCTGACCTCCTCCGCCCGCCCGGGTGCGGACCCGATCTCCTGGCGGGTCGAGGGATCCGACGACGGCCGGCACTGGACGACGCTCGATGAGCGTTCCGCTCAGCGATTCCGGTGGCGCCGCCAGACCCGCCCCTTCGAGATCTCGGCGCCGCGACCGTGCACGCATCACCGCCTGGTGATCACGACCTCCCAGGGCCCGCTGCGGCTGGCCGAGGTGGAGCTGCTGGCCTGAGCGTCACGGGGCCGACGCACCAGGCCGGCCCGGCCCGGCGCCGGGGTGCCGCCGCGTCGGTCCAGGAGCACCCAGGGCAGCGTCATCAGCGCCCACACCACAGCGATCAGCACCGCCTCGACCAGCAGGTACTGCGGCCATGGTCCGAGCAGGTCGAGGATCGAGGCGCCGTCCGGGGCGCGGTTGAGATAGCCGTAGTTCGCGCCGGTCAGAGCATTGCCGGTGAACGCGATCGCCGCCCAGAGCACGGTGGCGGCGTAGGCGAGGCCGCAGCCGCGCCAGGTGGGATGGAATCGCAGCCCCCATACCAGCACGA
This sequence comes from Brachybacterium sp., assembly GCA_030457675.1. GTDB lineage: Bacteria > Actinomycetota > Actinomycetes > Actinomycetales > Dermabacteraceae > Brachybacterium. The sequence continues at coordinate 4,258 of JAKDUN010000150.1, forward strand.
CGGGCCCGAGCACCCCGCTGAGATGCGCGATCCAGTACTCGACGAACTCCAGCGGGATCCACACGAAGTAGTTCACGTCCGGCGTGAGCACCGACTGCATGTTCAGCGTCAGCCCCCAGAACCAGCTGACCACGATCGCCCAGGGCGCGCGGATGATCAGCGCGATCGGGAGCAGGAAGCGCAGCGCATCGGAGTAGTGCAGCGGGAGCGACTCCTCGAGGTTCCAGGCCCAGGGCATGAACCCCCAGGCTGTCCAGAAGACCGCGTTGGCCAGCAGCACCCAGCCCGCGATCCGCAGCACCCGGTCCACCCGCTCCGGCTCGCCGCGCCGGGCCCAGCGGACCAGCACCACCGCAGCCATGACCAACAGGACGAGCATGCTCACGTGCGCGGCGCCGTAGGCCGGCATGTGCCCCAGCGCCCCCTCGGCCACGAGGTGCCCTTTCGCGAGGACGTGCCCCTCCGCGAGGACGTGTTCCTCCGCGAGGACGTGCCTCGAGGTCCCGATCTCCGGCATCGTCGCCCCCTGTGCTCCGCAGTGTCCGGGGCCCGTGCCGGCAGAATGCCGCTGCTGCGCGAGCCCGCCGGTGCCCAGAGCTGAGCATACGGAAGCGCCCCGCCGTGGCGGGGCGCTTGCGTATGACAGGTGCGGATCGAGGGATCAGGCGATGGCGGCCTGGCGGCGCTGCCCGATCTCCTTCAGCACGGTCACCAGTGCACCGGCGACCAGCGCACCGGCGAGGATCGCGAGCACGAAGCCCCAGATCGGGGAGATCGCGAAGGCGACGAAGATGCCGCCGTGGGGAGCCTGCGAGCCGACGGAGAAGGCCATGATCAGCGCGCCGGTGACGGCACCGCCGGTCATCATCGAGGGGATCACGCGCAGCGGGTCCGCTGCGGCGAAGGGAATCGCGCCCTCGGTGATGAACGCCGCGCCCAGCAGCCAGGCGGTGGCGCCGTTCTCCCGCTCGACGGGGGAGTAGAGGTGACGGCGCACCACGGTGGACAGCGCCATCGCCAGCGGCGGGACCATGCCCGCAGCCATCACAGCGGCCATGATCTGGAAGGAGGCCTCGGTGCCCTGAGAGAGGCCTGCCGTGGCGAAGAGATAGGCCGCCTTGTTCACCGGACCGCCGAGGTCGAGGCACATCATCAGCCCGATGATCACGCCCAGCAGGATCGCCGAGGAGCCGGACATGCCGGTCAGCCCGTCCTGCAGGGCGGTCATCAGGGAGGCCAGGGGCCGGCCCAGGAACAGCAGCATCAGGCCACCGACGACGAGGGTGGTCACCAGCGGGATGATCACCACGGGCATCAGACCGGCCAGCCAGCGCGGCGGGGTGAGGGTGGTGAACCACAGGGCGACCAGGCCGGCGAGGAGGCCGGTGATCAGGCCGCCGAGGAAGCCGGCACCGATGGCCACGGAGACCGCGCCGCCGATGAAGCCCGGGGCGATGCCGGGACGTCCGGCCAGCCCGAAGGCGATGTAGCCGGACAGCGCCGCGACCAGGAAGCCCATGCCGAGGCTACCCAGGGTGAACAGCACAGCACCGAGGTAGAGGGCCAGCCCTGAACGCTCGGTCTGCAGCATCCCGGACGCGCCCTCGTACTCCTGTGCACCGGGCAGGGAGGTGAGGGAGAAGCTGGTGGCGACATCCTGGGCGACGAAGGCGACGTCGAATCCGGCGATGAGGAAGCCCAGCGCCATCAGCAGACCGCCCGCGGCGACGAAGGGGATCATGTAGGACACCCCGGTCATCACGGCGCCCTGGATGCGGCGCGGCCAGGACTGCTTGCCCGCCGAGCTCGTGTCCTCGCCTGCTGCGGAGCTGCCGCCGGCGGGGACCCGGGAGGCGGAGGGGTCGGAGACCGCGGCCACCGCCTCGTCGATCAGCTGCGGGCCGTGCGAGATCGCCCGCTTGACCGGATGCTCCACGAGCGGCAGGCCCGCGAAGCGCTCCCGTCCGGAGATGTTGACGTCCGCGGCGACGATCAGCGCGCTCGCCGCCGCGATCTGCTCCTGGGTGAAGGGGGTGATGCCGCCGGATCCCTGGGTCTCCACATGCAGCTCGACGCCCTTGTCCTTCGCGGCGTTCTCGAGCGATTCGGCCGCCATATAGGTGTGGGCGATCCCGGTGGGGCAGGAGGTGATCGCGAGCAGGACGGGAACCTCGCTCTCCATGCCTGCGCCCGTGGTCGCCGCCGCACCGGTGGCTGCGGCGCCACCTGCTGCGGCGCCGTTGGCTGCGACGCCCTCGGCGGAGTCCTGCGCGGTCGGTGCCGGCGCCTCCGCGGGCTCGAGCACACCCATCACCAGGTCGGAGACCTCGTGGGGCTCCTGCGCGGCGCGGAGGTCCGCCAGGAATTCGGGACGGATCAGCGCCCGAGAGAGCTGGGCCAGCAGCTGCAGGTGCTGGTCATCGGTGCCGGCCGGGGCGGCGATGGCGATGATGAGATCGGCCGGCCCGTCGGCCGATCCGAAGTCCACGGGCTCGGCCAGGCGGAGGAAGCCGAGCGCCGCCTCCTGCACCGCCTCCGCGCGGCAGTGAGGGATCGCGAAGCCTCCGGGCATGCCGGTGGCGAAGGACTCCTCGCGCTTGAGCAGGCCGGCTTCGAGGCCGTCGCGGTCGGCGCGGCCGGTGGCGGCGATGAGATCGGCCATCATGCCGATCA
>JAKDUN010000151.1 GCA_030457675.1 Brachybacterium sp.
GTCAGCGGAGGGTGGGGTCTGGCCCTCCAGGGATTCGGACACGGTCATGGTGGTCATGTCTCCACTCTGCTGGCGCGGGGCCGCGCCTCCCATCCTGGCACCAGGTCGGTCGATGTCGGGCTGGCCCGACATTTGCTGGATCCTCCCAGGTCAGTCGCGCTCGCAGATCTCCTTGAGCGTGGCGAGGTCCTCGGCGACGGCCGCCGCGTCCTCCGCGAACTCGCTCTCGGACATCGTGCCTCGACGCAGGGTGAAGACGACCTCGCAGCGTGACTCCTCCAGCGGCAGCACCCGCAGGGGGTTCAGCGTGGACTCCCCGGTGGGGAGGGTGACGGAATGGTCCATCACCCCGAGTTCGTTCTCCGGGACGAAACTGACCAGGACCCGGCCCATCGGGGAGTTCATCGACCACTGGGTCACCTCCCGCTGCACCTCGCTGCCGGCGAGGCCACCCGCCCAGTGCGGCAGGTTCCGCGGATCGCTCGCGAACTCGTAGACCGCGCGCCAGGGGCGTTCGATGATGATGGTGAGATGGCGGGAGGCATCGTCGGGGGCGGCGGCGCCGTCGGTGTGCTGTGCGCTGTCACTCATGGCGTCGACGCTAGCAGGAGGGGCCGATGGGTGCGATGCCGCACCGGGCTGACAGGTGCGCCGCCGCGCCGGGCTGACAGGTGCGCCGCCGCGCCGGGCCGACGAGGGCGCCCGCGCAGGTCTCAGGCGGCGACGCCTCGGGCCTCGGGTGTCGACGAGCGGGCGTCGGCCGCCGCCCGCACCGTCGCTGCGAGCGCGTCCTCCCAGCTCGTCGGCTGCAGGCCTTCCTGCGTGGTGAGGATCCCGGGCTGCAGCACGCATGGTGCATACCAGATTCCTGTGATGCCGTGCAGCTCGCGGGCGAGCGTGCTCAGCGGTGACAGCGCACGCACCACGACGCGTGGCACGACCAGTGGCCGGCGCACTCGTGCGCCCAGCTGTGCGGAGACCGCGGCGATCAGCTCTGTCTGGGAGTGGGCGGGCGCGGAGGGTGCGTGCAGCACCGCATCGCCGTCGGGGGCGAGGCGCTCGGCGTGCCGGGCCGCATGGAGCATGGCCTCGGCGAGGTCCGGGACGAACGTGAGAGTGTGGGGCGCCGCGGGATCGCCGACGACGATCGGGCGCGCACCGGCGGCGATCCGCTCGATGAGCATCACGGTCACGACGGCCGCGCCGGTGCCCACCGTCGTGGGACCCCAGAGATCCGCGGCGACCAGGCTGAGCGTGCGCGCGGCGTGAGCCCGGCGCTGTGCCAGCAGCAGCTCGCGCACCTCTCCCTTGGCATCGCGCGGAGTCGAGGGCGCGCCCTCGGCCAGGTCCGATGCCCCGCCCTGGAAGGCGTACATCGATTCCGGGAAGGTCACCGGAATGTCGGCGGAGGCCGCGGCGTCCAACACCGCCAGTTCCCGCGGCGGCAGCTCCCGAGCCCAGATCCGCGCATCGTAGGGAGCGTGGAAGCAGGCATGGATGGCCTCGGCCCCGGAGAGTGCCTCCGCGAGCACTCCGGGGTCCAGGAGATCTCCAGTGACCCGGCGGAGGTCGGGCTCCGGCGCCGCCGGGCTGCGGCGCAGCACGGTGACGGAGTCTCCGTTCGCGAGAGCGTGGTCGATGATCGCGCGGCCGATCTGTCCTTCTCCGATGACGAGGTGATGCATGGCGGCCTCCTAGATGTGAGCACTGCTCTCGATGCGGAGACTTCAGTGAACACTGCTCTCGGCATCAAGTCAAGAGCACTGCTCTCGAAATGTGGGAGGATCGCTCTATGGACCCCGCACCTCATCCACTCGGCCCACGGGCTCTCGCGCGCCAGCGCACCATGGCGCGCATCGTCGAACTCGGCAACACGCAGCTCATCGAGCAGGGCGTCGCGGGGCTCAGTGTGCGGGAGATCGCGCGAGGTCTCGGGATGGTCTCCTCGGCGATCTACCGCTACGTGGGCAGTCGGGACGAGCTGCTCACCCTGCTGATCGTCGATGCCTTCGCAGACCTGGCGGATTCCGTGGATGCCGCTGTCTCCGCGGCTGGAACCTCGGAGGGCGGCGATCCCCGTGCGCGCTTCCTCGCCCTCGGGGACGCCATGTGCGCCTGGGCCATCGCGCACCCCGAACGGTGGACGCTCCTGTACGGCACCCCCGTGCGCGACTATGCCGCCCCGGCCGATACCACCAACGCCGACGGCACCCGTGTGATGCAGGCCGTGCTGCACATCGCCGCCGATGCCGCAGAGCAGGGGAGCATCGGGCGGGGTGCTGCGTCGGGATCGGAAGATCTCGCCCCGGAGGTCACCTCGCTGCTCGAGAGCCACCTGGCCGAGTTCGGTGTCGAGACCGCTCCGGCCACGGAGTTCGCGGCACTGACGGCGTGGAGCAGCCTTGTCGGGGTGATCAGCGCGCACGTGTTCGGTCAGCTGGGCGCTGACGCGGCAGCGATCGGCGAGCACATCCTCCGCCCCCAGGTCCGGATGCTCGCAGACCTCGTCGCGCCCCGCTGACCGCCCCGAGCCCCGAGGTCAGCGCTGCGCCTCGACCTCCCTCAGGGCACCGAGCGCCGTGCGAGCCACGGCCCCGAGAGTCGTCGGCTCCCGCAGCGCCGCTCCGTCGGCCGAGGGCGTCACCACCACCCAGCGAGATCTCCCGCGCCGACGCATCCGACCGATCTCGATGCTCCGCCCCGTGGGCAGCGGGATCAGCAGCGCACCGCTCGGGCCGACCAGCAGCCGACTGTCGAGATCCGGCCGATGTTCCAGCAGGAGGGCGCGGATCGTGTCCCGCTCGGCGTGGGCGGTGCCGCCCGAGGCGGGGTGCGCGAGGATCGAACCCGAGGAAGCCATGTCGCGAGACTAGGGAGCGGGTGCGACAGTCGACGGGGATGTGGGGGTTCTCCACCGTTGACGCCCCCACGAGCGGAACCTAGGTTGACGCCATGGACACAAGGACCCCCGACGGCAGCGCGGGCGACGCGGACTACGGATCGATCGGCAGCGAGTACGCGCAGTACCGTCGGCCCGATCCCCGCCTGTTCGAGGTGATCGCCGAGGCGCTCGGCGATGCCCGCACGGTGCTGAACATCGGTGCGGGTGCCGGCTCCTACGAGCCCACGGACCGTGAGGTCACAGCGGTGGAGCCCTCGGAGTCGATGCGCGCACAGCGCCCCGCGCACCTGTCGCCCGCTCTCGACGGGACCGCCCAGAACCTTCCCTTCGAGGACGACCGCTTCGACGCCGCGATGACCACCTTCAGCGTGCACCAGTGGCAGGACACCGCGGCCGGACTGCGCGAGATGCGGCGGGTCACCCGAGGACCGGTCGTGATCCTCACCTGCGATCCGCAACGGGTGGAGGACTTCTGGCTGACCGAGTACGCCCCGGAGGTGACCGGGACCGAATCCCGCCGCTATCCGGGGCTCGACGAGCTCGAGACGGGACTCGGCGGGCGCACCCGTAGCGCCCTCGTCCCCATTCCCGTGGACTGCACCGACGGCTTCAACGAGGCCTACTACGGCCGGCCCGAGGCGCTGCTCGATCCGGGAGCTCGACTCTCCTGCTCGGCATGGAGCTTCGTCGGGGACGACGCCACGGAGCGCTTCGTGCAGGAGCTGGGTCGCGATCTCGACAGCGGTGCCTGGGACGCGAGGCACGGCGCGCTGCGGACCCTCCCCGAGTACGAGGGCTCGCTCGTCCTCGTGATCTCAGTGCCCTAGCCCCCGCATCGAGGCGCTCAGTCTCCCGCCCCGAGGCTTCCCCGTCCCGAGGCGCTCAGTCCCCGAGGACCGCGCCCGTCGAGGCGGACTTCACGAGCTTGACGTACTTGCCCAGCACGCCCTTGGTGAACTTCGGCGGCAGCGGCTCCCAGCCCTCGCGACGCTTCTCGAGCTCCGCCTCATCGACCAGGAGGTCCAGCGCCCCGCTGCCCACGTCCAGGCGGATCCGGTCCCCGTCGCGCACGACAGCGATCGGACCACCGTCCACGGCCTCCGGTGCGATGTGGCCGACGCACAGCCCGGTGGTGCCGCCGGAGAAGCGGCCATCGGTCATCAGCAGCACGTCCTTGCCCAGACCCGCACCCTTGATGGCACCGGTGATCGCGAGCATCTCGCGCATGCCCGGCCCGCCCTTGGGGCCCTCGTAGCGGATCACCACCACATCACCATGGGTGACGGTGCCGTCGTTCAGGGCATCCAGCGCCTGCTGCTCGCGCTCGAAGACGCGGGCGGTGCCCTCGAAGACGTCCTCCTCGAAGCCGGCGGACTTCACCACCGCGCCCTCCGGCGCCAGTGAGCCGCGCAGGATCGTGATCCCGCCGGTGGGGGCGATCGGCGCCGAGGCGGGGCGCAGCACCTTCCCGTCGGCCGGACGCGGGGCGAGCACCTCGAGGTTCTCGGCGATCGTGGACCCGCTGACGGTCATGCAGTCGCCGTCCAGCAGACCCTCGTCCAGCAGGGTCTTCATCACCACCTGGATGCCGCCCACGTGGTCGACGTCGTTCATGACGTACCGGCCGTAGGGCTTCAGATCGGCGAGGTGGGGGACCTTCGCGCCGATGCGGGCGAAGTCCTCGAGGGTGAGGTCGACATCGGCCTCGTGGGCGATCGCCAACAGGTGCAGCACCGCGTTTGTGGAGCCGCCGAAGGCCTGGACCACCGCGATCGCGTTCTCGAAGGCGGGCTTGGTCATGATGTCGCCGCTGGTGATGCCCTGGCGGAGCATCTCCACCACGGCCTCGCCCGCGCGGCGGGAGTCGGCGTCACGGCGACGGTCGGCCGACGGAGGAGTCGCTGAGCCCGGGATCGACATCCCGATCGCCTCGGCGGCCGTCGACATGGTGTTGGCGGTGTAGAAACCACCGCAGGCGCCTTCACCCGGGCAGATGGAGCGTTCGATGCGGCCGACGTCCTCACGGCTCATCAGTCCGCGGGCGCAGGCGCCGACGGCCTCGAAGCCATCGATGATGGTGACGTCCTTCTCCTCGCCGGTGGACAGGGTGGCCCGGCCCGGCATGATCGTGCCGGCGTAGACGAACACGCTGGCCAGGTCCAGACGGGCGGCGGCCATCAGCATGCCCGGCAGAGATTTGTCGCAGCCGGCCAGCAGCACCGAGCCGTCCAGCCGCTCGGCGCTCATCACCGTCTCGACGCTGTCGGCGATCAGGTCGCGCGAGACCAGCGAGTAATGCATGCCGTCGTGGCCCATCGAGATGCCGTCGGAGACGGAGATGGTGCCGAACTGCAGCGGATAGCCGCCACCGGAGTGCACGCCCTCCTTCGCCGCCTGCGCGAGGCGGTCCAGCGAGAGGTTGCAGGGGGTGATCTCGTTCCAGGAGCTGGCGATCCCGATCTGGGGCTTGCCCCAGTCCTCATCGCCCATCCCCACCGCGCGGAGCATGCCGCGGGAGACGGTCGCGCCGAGCCCGTCGGTGACCTGGCGGCTGCGGGGCTTGATGTCCGGGGCCGAGAACGTGGCGTCGGCAGCAGGGGCGGGAGCGGAGGCGTCGTCGGTGGTCATGAATCGACTCTATGCCCCGGCCACGGACAGGGGGAAGGGATCAGCGGGGCGCGGCGGCGTCGATCCCCTCGGGAAGCCCGACCGCTCACCGCAGGAAGCTGTCGCGGCCCGTCTCCAGACGGCTGTACCGGCTGAGCTGCGTGACGTGCTCGGGGGTGAGGTCCTTCAGGGTCGGGACCTGCAGCAGCTTCATCGTCCGCTCCACCTCGTCGGAGAGGATCTCGATCGTGCGGTCCACGCCCTGCCGGCCACCGGCCATCAGGCCGTAGAGGTAGGCCCGGCCGATGAGGGTGAAGTCGGCGCCGAGCGCGATCGCGGCGACGATGTCGGCGCCGCTGCGGATGCCGGTGTCGACGATGATCTCGAGATCCTCGCCGACCTCGCGCGCCACCTCGGGCAGCAGGTGGAAGGGCACCGGGGCGCGGTCCAGCTGGCGGCCGCCGTGGTTGGACAGCACGATCGCATCGACCCCGAGATCCGCGAGCTTCTTCGCGTCCTCGAGCGTCTGGACGCCCTTGATCGCCAGCTTGCCGGGCCACATCCGGCGGATCTGCGCGAGGTCCTCGAAATCGATGCTGGGATCCATCGCCGAGTTCAGCAGCTCCCCGACGGTGCCGCCGGTCTCGCTGAGCGAGGCGAACTCGAGCTTCGGCGTGGTCAGGAAGTCCCACCACCACCAGGGCCGCGGGATGGCGTTGAGGATCGTGCCGGCGCTCAGCTGCGGCGGGATCGAGAAGCCGTTGCGGGTATCGCGCAGCCGGGCCCCGGCCACCGGGGTGTCCACGGTGAAGAACAGCGTGTCGTAGCCGGCTTGCGCCGCCCGCTCCACCAAGCCGTAGGAGATCTCCCGCTGCCTCATCACGTACAGCTGGAACCAGTTGCGGCCCAGCGGGTTCGCGGCCTGTACGTCCTCGATCGAGGAGGTGCCGAGGGTCGAGAGGGTGAAGGGGATCCCGGCGGCCCCGGCCGCTCCGGCCCCGGCGATCTCGCCCTCGGTCTGCATCAGGCGGGTGAAGCCCGTGGGGGCGATGCCGAACGGCTGCGCCGCGCTGCCGCCGAGGATCTGGGCGGTGGTGTCCACCTGGGAGACGTCGTTCAGGATCGAGGGATGGAACTCGATGTCCTCGAAGGCCTGGACGGAGCGCTCCATCGAGATCTCGCCCTCGGCGGCGCCGTCGGTGTAGTCGAATGCCGCGGCGGGGGTGCGGCGCTTCGCGATCGTGCGCAGGTCGTCGATGGTCAGCGCCGCGCTGAGGCGGCGATGCTTCGGATCGAGGTCGGGCTTCTTGAACTTCATCAGCTCGAGCAGCTCGGCGGGGCGGGGGATCTGGCGCTGGACCATGGGGTGCTCCTTCTGGAAAGACGGTCGATGGGTGGGTCGGACAG
>JAKDUN010000152.1 GCA_030457675.1 Brachybacterium sp.
GGTTTGCGGGGGGCGGGCCCTAGGACGGGCCCCGCACCGGACGTCGTCGGTGCGGGGCCCGTCGCGTGATCGAGGAGACCGGGAGGCTCAGTCCCTCCCGCCCGGCAGCGGCGTGGAGCGCACCAGTCGGGTCAGCAGCACGAACAGCACGATGGCGAGCAGCAGGGCGAGCGCGCCCTGCCAGTAGAGCCCCCCGCGCAGCAGGCTCGCGCCGGTCAGTGCCTGGAAGAGCTGCCAGGTGATCCCGAATCCGAGCCCGAAGCGTCCCTTGGCCAGGATCGAGCGCGCCGCCACCCCGAGCGCCAGGGCGAACAGGAGCAGGAACGCTCCCAGCCCCAGACCGAACTGCGGAACGAGGATCCCGCCGGAGACTCCGATGAAGCAGTAGGTGGCTGCGGCCGCGAGCATGAGCGCCTCGACGGCGAGCAGCGCGGCGACCAGGGTCCGGCTGCGCGGGCCGGGGTCCTCGGCGTCGACGACGCGCGCGGAGGAACGGGAATCGGAGGGCATGAGGGCACTGTAGCGGCACCGGGAGCTCCCCACCGACCCACCGACGCGGCGCCCACGTCCGGGTGACAAGCACTTCGTTCCGTCGGCCGCAACGTCTTCGTGCCCGGCATCACGGCATCCGCGGCTCCGGATCGACGGGTGTGGGAAGTGCCACCAGGCTTCCGCATCCAGCCCCTTGTCGACGCCGCGACCTCCCCACAGAATGGATGGCGGCTCGCCTCGCCGGCGGACATCACGGAGATCTCATGCTCCGGTTTCCGCGGCATCGAGCCAGAGACCCGAGAACGCCCCCTGTGGGAGCGACCCTCGCCGCGTCACGCCCCACGGGGTGGGGCGTGGCGTCCTGGAAAGAGAGAGTGACGATGGACTGGCGCCACCGTGCCGAGTGCCTCAACCATGATCCCGAGCTGTTCTTCCCGATCGGGAACACCGGGCCGGCGATCACGCAGATCCAGGAGGCGAAGGCGGTGTGCCAGAAGTGCGACGTCATGACGGCGTGCCTCAAGTTCGCCCTCGAGTCCGGCCAGGACTCCGGAGTCTGGGGCGGCCTCTCCGAGGATGAGCGCCGCTCCCTCAAGCGCCGCAACGCCCGCGCCCGCCGCGCCGGCTGATCCTCCCCGGCGGCGACGCATCGCGGCGCCGCGGCTCCTTCGCCGGGAGCTCGCCCTGCAGGGGCGGGCCCCTGCGTCGGCGGACTCAGAGAGTGAGCGGGTCCAGATAGACCTCGACCACCGCCTGGGTCCCCCCGTCCGTGAGGCTCTTCCAGGTGAGGGTCCCGCCCAGCTGCCCCTGCACCAGGGTCAGTGCGATGTTGGTGCCCAGTCCGGTCGGCTTGCCCGCTCCCATCCCACTGCCGTCGTCCTCGATGGAGACGACCAGGTGGGAACCGGTCCGTTCGCTGCGGATGGTGAGCGTGCCGCCGGTCTCCGAGAGACCGTGCTCGACGGCGTTGGTGGCCAGCTCGGTGACGACCAGCGCCAGCGGCGTCGCCTCTTCCGCTCGGATCGATCCGACCCGGCCGATCTTCTGGGTGCGCACCTCGACCTGGGCGTCGGCCAGCTGCGGACTCCCCGCCCGATGGACCGTCGCGCTCGCGGCGTCGACCGCGAGCCGCAGGCACCGGTCGATGACCTCGTCGAAGTGGACCGCCTCCTGGGAGCCCTGCAGCAGCGACTCGTGGACCAGCGCGATCGTCGAGACCCTGCGCATCGCTTCGGCCAGCGCCTCGCGCGCCTCGTCGGTCTGCATCCGCCGCGACTGCATGCGCAGCAGCGCCGCCACCGTCTGCAGGTTGTTCTTGACCCGATGGTGGACCTCGCGGATCGTTGCGTCCTTGGTGATCAGCTCCCGCTCCCGCCGACGCAGCTCGGTCACGTCGCGCACCAGGAGCACCGCCCCCGTGCGCGCGCCCTGCTCCGTCAGCGGGACGGCCCGGAGCGACAGCGTCCCTCCGCGGGCCTGCATGTCCGAGCGCCAGGCCGCGCGACCCATCAGCACCAGCGGGAGCGACTCGTCGACCGTGCTGCGGGACTGCAGCACCTCGGTGGAGAGCTCGGCGAGCGTGACGCCCACCATGTCCCCTTCGATCCCGAAGCGGTGGAAGGCCGAGATGGCGTTCGGGGAGATCCACTGGACCACTCCGGCATCGTCGAGCTCGACCACGCCGTCCCCGACCCGCGGCGCACCGCGACGAGGCGGGATCGGGGCGCCGGCGATGGGGAATGCCCCGGTCTCGAGCATCCGCAGCAGACGATCGCCGAGGCGACGCTTCTGGGTCTCGTTGTGGGAGGTCAGGCCGTTGTCGGCCGGGTTCTCCGCCGCCAGCACGGCGAGCGTGCGCCCGTCCTTGCGGACCGGGACCAGCAGACCGGAGGCAGTGCGTCCCTCACGTTCGATCGGAGTGGGGCGGTGGTGCGGCTCGCCCCCGGCCAGCAGCCGGGTGATCTCGGTGCCCTCCTCGCCGTCGTCGCTCGGGCTGCCCACCGGGTCCTCGTAATAGACAGTGGAGCCGGTGGCGGGGCGGCAGTGCGCCACGGCCAGGGCGCCCGCCTCCTCCTGGATCCACAGCACCAGATCGGCGCGCAGCAGGTCGGACAGGAGGTTCCAGTCACCAATCAGGTGCTGCAACCAGTCGGCCTCCTTCTCGGAGAGACCACGGTTGTCGGCGAGGAACTTGGACAGGCTCGGCATGCAGACAGGATAGGGGCCGGGGCTGACTGCTCCGCGACCGTCCCACGGGCCAGCACGGGACCAGCACGGGACCAGCACGGGTTCGGGGCCGCTCTGCCCTAGGCTGAGCATGCACAGTTCCGAGGAAGGACCAGGATGAAGCTTCGCGAGACCTTGACCCTCCCGCTGTCGGCCACCGGAGCGACGGCGATGTACACCGATCCGGCGTACACCGCGATCCGTCGCTCGACCCTCGGGGCCACCCGGGCGGAGTCCACCGTCGAGGGGGATCCCTCCGGCGCCTTCACGGTGCGCACCGAGCTGTCGATGCCCACCGATCGGGTGCCGGACATGGTGCGCCCCTTCGTCGGCTCCTCGGTGACCATCCATGAGAAGCAGAGCTGGTCCGCTCCGGACGCCGACGGCGGGCGGCAGGGCACCATGACGCTCGAGGTCGCCGGCACCCCGGCCGGGCTCACCGGCTCGCTGCGCCTGCTCCCCAGCGGGGAGATGGCCAGCAGAGTCGAGATCGACGGTGATCTCGTCGCGAAGGTTCCGCTGCTGGGCCCGCGGTTGGAGAAGGCGGCCGTGCCCTACGTCTCCACGGTGCTGCGTGCCGAGGAGCGCTCCGCCCGGGAGTACGTGACGTCCCACGCCGGCTGATCTGCGGCCCGGGGCCTGCCGCCTGCGTGCGGATCAGGCTGATGCCGAGGTGTCCAGGAACGCGAGGGCGTCCGGACCCTCACCGCCGTCGAACCACAGCAGCGCCGGGTCCGTGTCGTCGGCCGCCGCGGCCTCCGCGTCCTGTTCGGTGACGTGGAAGCTGGCGATCTTCGCGGAGCGACGCTCGCGCAGTCGGATGCCGAAGGCTCCTCCGTCCTCGGTCGCTGCGACGATCACGTCGTCGGGCGCATCTGCGGCGATCACGAGCACCCTCGCCGAGTCCTCGGCGGCCGTGAAGGCGAGGTGCACCGCATCCTGCAGCGCCTCGTACTCGAGATCCTCGACCTCCTGGCCGGGACGGTCCGTGCTCGCCTCGGCCGTGACCGCCCAGGCCGCCCGCCCCGCGTCGAGGTCGATGACCCTGTGTCCCTCCTGGAGCGCCGGTCGGTCCTGTGCGATCAGCGGAAGATAGATCCTCATGGAGTCATCCTCTCACCGGCTGCGCCGGGCTGGCTCCGCAGGCGCCGTCGGCGAGGCGGTGGCGGGGTCCTCACCCTGGACCGCGGGGGACGCAGCGAGATCGCGAAGTCCGCGGCGCAGGGCCGAGCGCGATGCGGTCTCCGACAGCAGCGCCCCGTCCCAGGCCGCAGATCGGCAGGCGACGGGATCATCCGGGAGCAGAGTCAGGGAGGCCATGGGCAGCCGCGAGCCGATCAGCTCCCGCAACCGCTCCCCCGGCACCGGGGCACCGACCCGATTGACGACGACGTGGAGCTCTCTCACCCCGAGCTCTTCCAGCCGCGCCTGCTCACGCAACAGCCGCGTGATGCTCACCGGATCGGCCGCGACCACGGCGATCACCGCGTCCGCGGCCTCGATCGCGCTGATCGCCGCCGCATTCCGCTGCGGGGCGGCGGTGTCATAGCTGAGTTCCTCGTCCTCGTCCAGCACGGCGGCCACGTCAGCGATGACCAGCTCACCGCATCGCGCGAGCGCTCCCCAGACCCCGTCGAGCGTGGTGCGTCGCAGTTCCGCCCAGCGTCCAGGGACACCGATCCCGCTGAGCAGCCGCAGCCTGGGCTGGACCTGTGGCAGGAGCGAGTCCATCGTCTCCTCGTCCAGCGTGTCGCGATCATGGGCTCGTGCGGCGGCGACCAGCCCGGGGGCCTCATCCAGCACTCCCAGCATCTGGCTCTGGGCGGGCCCGTAGGTATCGGCGTCCACCAGGATCGTCTCCCGGCCCGCCGCCGCGGCCTCGGCCGCGAGGTTCACTGCGGTCGTCGAGCGGCCCGGAGCACCGACCGGTCCCCACACCGCGAGCAAGCGCCCCATCGCGCCGGGCTCTGCGAACTGCGCCTCCTGGACCCAGGCCTCGGTGTCCTCGGGCTCGCCGAGGACCGCCGCCTCGACCGCGGCGAGGATCTCGTCGACCGGCGCTTCGGCGGGCACCATGTGGCGCAGGCCGAGCGACGTGTTCTCGGAGGCGTCCGCCGGGCGCATCCCCACCACCGCGGCGTCGCGGATCATCGCCGACAGCACGTCGCGCCCCAGCCCACGGACGGTGACGTCGATGAGGACCACATCTCCGATGCCCGCGGCGGTGACCGCGAGCGTCTCGGCGAGATCCGCACAGCGGCGCACCACCCTGGCGGCAGGGTGACGCTCCGTGGCGAGGTCATGGACGATGCGCACCTCGTCGCTGCCCGAGGCGCACAGAACGATGTCGATCACGGCACGACCCCGTGGGCTCCGGGGATCCCGATGACGTCCAGCCGTTCGTCCTGTGAGAGCACCTCGAGGACCTCGTCGACGCTGTCGCTGGGCACCAGGACCTCGACCGACATCTCCTGCATACCGAGCGAGCTGCCTTCGTCGATACGGCGCACGACCGCATCAGGGACCAGCAGCCCGGCCTGCGCATCGGCGCCCTCCTCCGCGGCCGGAGCGGTGTGCCAGAGCTCCACGGTCGCGCCCGGCACGACGGATTCGGCCACCGCCGCATCGACCGGGATCACCACAGGGCGCAGCGGCACCTCCGCCGACTGGCCGATCGCGGACATCGGCACCAGCTCACCGGCCCGGATCGTGCGCAGGGCCACGGCCCCGTCCGGGATCGCCTCGGGGGTGCCGACATAGTGGTCCGTCTGCTCGCCGAGTCGCAGCTCGACGGTCTCCAGGTCCTCGACACTGATCGCGTCACCGGGCACGATCGCCGAGCGGGCGACCAGCACCGAGGTGGTCTCGGACAGTCGCGAGACCAGCACGGCCCCCATCAGCACGCTCGCCACGACCAGGACGATGCCGACGATCAGCCGCGGGTCCTTCCATCGCGGCGTGCGCAGTCTCATCATCGCTGCGGTGGCCCCCACTGTCGGCTCCTCCCGTCGCCCCGGCCGATATGGCCCGGATCTGAAGGGAGGCTACGTCAGCTCGCGTCACGATGTGGGCGAAGAGCGGCATTGTGGAGAACTTCGGCCCGTCAGGTCGGCGCCCGCCGGCGGGACCGGTCGTCCACAGGCGGGCCGCCGATGCGGGGTGGGATGAGAGACTGACTGCACCACTGCCCAGGTGTGAACGACCGGAAGGACCGTCGATGCCGCCACGTTTCGTGCCGCTCAGCGATGTCGCGGAGATGCTCTCGATCTCGGCCTCCCAGGCGTATGCGCTGGTGCGCTCCGGTGAACTGCGGGCGATCAAGGTCGGCGGCCGCGGTCAGTGGCGGGTGGAGACCTCGGAGATCGAGTCGTACATCCAGCGCAGCTACAAGGCCACGGCGAACTACCTCGAGGAGGAGCGCCGCCAGGAGCGCGCGAAGGCCGACGGGAACGGCTGACCGCTCCGTCGCAGGGGAGCCGCCGGCGCACGGTGGCTCCGCCGGTTCAGCGCAGCTGCAGCGCCTGCAGCGCCGCGAAGGCCACGGTGATCCGTGTGGAGCCCGGCACCGTGGTCGGCTCCCCCGTCGGCAGCGACCGGATGTCCAGTGCATCGGCGCCGACGGCGGCGATCCGACCGGTGACGGCCCCACCGGAGGTCTCCAGGCGCACCACGCTGCGGTCCCGAGCGATCTCCCGCAGGACGGACCCGAGTCCCAGGGGGGAGCTCGGGGAATCCTCGGCGAGCCGCGCCCGGGAGGGAAGTCCCTCCACCATCACGACAGCGCTCAGCGGGACCACCGCACTGCGGCCGCCGCCCTCCGCAGCGAGTGACACCCACTCCGTCGCCACCTCCTGCACCGTGCCGCTCACCCGCAACGTGGCGCCGAGATGCAGCGTCAACCGGTGCCCCTGCGCACCCCGGAGCCGGTCGGCGAGGGTCAGCTGAGCCTGTTCGGCACGGGTGAGGCCCTCCGAGACCGCCCGCACCTCTTCCTGCTCGTGGTGGGCGAACTGGCCCTCGAGGTCCTCGAAGATCCGCTCGAATCGCATGGCCCCACTGTAGGCGTCCGGGCACGGCACGAGTGATGGCGACGGTCCCTCCCCACCCCCCCCCCGGGCACCCCATGGCCCGACCCCCTTGCGAATTAGGTGACATGGGGCTACTTTTGCATTAGCG
>JAKDUN010000153.1 GCA_030457675.1 Brachybacterium sp.
GTTTAAGAGACTGGTACGGCGCAGGCGCTCTGGGCTGACTTGGGTGTAGATCTGGGTGGTCGCCAGGGAGGAGTGGCCGAGGAAGTCCTGCACGCTGCGCAGGTCGGCGCCGCCTTCGACGAGGTGGGTCGCGGCGCTGTGCCGGAGGGTGTGCGGGGAGATGTGGCGGGTGATACCGGCCTCGCCCGCATGGCGTTCCACCAGGGTGCGTACGGCCCGATCGCCGAGCCGGCCCCCGCGTGCTCCGAGGAACAGCGCATCACCGGCCCGCTCCACACCACCCGCGCGCTCGAGCAGCACCGGGCGGCCCGCAGACTCCCATCGCTGCACGGCCTCGAGGGCGGGGATGCCGACGGGGACGATCCGTTCCCTGTCCCCTTTGCCGCGGACTCGGACGGTGTGGTGGCCGCGATCGATCCCTGAACGGTCCAATGCGACCAGTTCGGAGACTCGCAGGCCGGACGAGTAGAGCAGCTCGAGCACGGCGGCGTCCCGGAGCAGCAGCGCCTGCTCGAGAGGGCTCTGCGGCTCCCCGGACTCGATCCCGTCCAGCAGCGTTCCGGCCTGGTCTCCGGAGAGCACGGTGGGCAGGTGGCGGCCTCGGCGAGGGGCGCGGAGCCGTCCGCCGACGTCGTGCGGGATCCTCCCGGTGGCGGCGAGCCAGCTGGTGAAGGTGCGCGCCGCGGCCGCGGAACGGGCCAGCGTGCTCGCACCAGCTCCGGACTCGGCGCGCACGGACAGCCAGGAGCGCAGCGCGGTCACGTCCAGCTCGTCCAGGCCGATGCGCTCCGCCTCGCGGAGGTGCTCGAGCAGGCCGGCGGCTTCACGACGGTACGCGCGCACCGTGTGCTCGGAGCGCCCCCGTTCGAGAAGGAGGTGCTCGGTGAAGGCGTCGGCGACGGTCTCATCGTCGTGCTCCCGCTGCGTGCTCATACGCTCAGTCTCGCGCATCGGCGGTGGTGGGCCGCCACCTCAGGAGGTGGCGCGGGCGCGTCGAGCGCGCTGCGCGGTCCGCACCACCAGTCCCAGCAGCTCGAGGCGCGCCAGGGCCGCATCCGCCTCCTCCGCTCTGACGCCGACCTCGTCCGCGATCCGGGCCTCGGTGATGGACGAACGGGGAGGTACCGCATCCAGCACCCGGCGGTCCGCGGGGGTCAGCAGATCCAGCTCGTCCTGGACCGCGAAGCCGCCCTCCCCGGCGGCGGGCCCGCCGGGGAGCAGATCCAGCAGGTCCGCGGGTTCAGTGATGAGCACGGCGCCGCGCTCCCGGATCAGTCGATGGGCCCCGGCGCTTGCGGCGGAGGTCACCGGTCCGGGGACGGCACCGACCGGTCGGGAGAGCTGATCGGCCAGGCGCGCGGTGGACAGCGCCCCCGAGCGCCACGACGCCTCGACCACGACCGTCACCCGGGACAGTGCAGCTATCAGCCGGTTCCGGGCCAGGAAGCGCCAACGGGTCGGGGCAGTTCCCGGCGGTGCCTCGCTGATCAGCAGGTGCCGCTCGCGGAGGGTCTCCAGCAGCTGGGTGTTCCCTCGCGGATACAGACGGTCCAGTCCTCCGGCCAGGACGGCGAGGGTCGCGCCCCCATCGGCCGCGAGCGCGCCGCGATGGGCTGCGGCATCGATGCCGTACGCCCCGCCGGAGACCACGGTGCCGCCTCCGGCGGCGAAGGCGGAGGCCAGAGTCATCGCGGTGTCCTCGCCGTAGGGGGTGGAGGCCCGCGACCCGACCAGCGCGGCGGCGCGGGCGCCCAGCAGGGCATCCAGCCGCCCGGGGCCCTGCAGCCAGAGGCAGTGGGGGATGGTCTCCTGCAGGTCCTCCAGCAGCTCCGGCCATTCGTCGTCGTACGGGGTGAGGATGCGGATCCCACGGCGCCGGGCATCGGCCCGGACCGCGTCGACGTCGATCCGCTCCAGGCGTGCCCGCCAGCGCTCGAGAGCGCGCTGCGCCCGGGAAACCGGCGCTGCGCGTTCGGGGTCCGTGGCCTGGCTGGGCAGCTCGCCGTCCAGCGCGCGCAGCAGTGCGGTCGCGTCCCCGTGCCGGGCGAGCTCGAGTGCTCCGGCCGGGCCGAGAGCGGCGCAGACGCCGAAGGCGATCAGGTCGGAGGGCTCCGCGATCAGCGACCAGGTGATCCGCGCGGTGCGGTCGGTCCCGGTCATGGTGCTCGACCCCTCGTTCGGGGTGGTGGGTTCGCTCATCGCGGGTCTCCTTCGCGCAGGGTGAGGGCGTGGCCGATGTGCTCGGCGGCGGGCCGGTCGGCGGCGTCGAGATCGGCGAGCGTCCAGGCGAGGCGCAGCACCCGGTCGTGACCGCGCAAGGTGAGCCGTCCCTGGGCAACGGCGTGGTCGAGCAGCCGGCGCTCGGCGCGCTCCGGGGCGAATTCCGTGCGCAGCAGGGGCCCGGGCAGCTGGGCGTTCAGACTCCATGCCCGCTCCTCGAAGCGGCGGCGCTGCCGTTCGCGGGCCGCGCTGACCCGTTGTGCGATCACGTCGCTCGGCTCCCCCGGCATGCCGCCGGCGCCGTGCAGATCCACCGGGCCCACTTCGACACGCATGTCCACCCGGTCCAGGACGGGGCCGGAGAGTCGCGCTCGGTAGCGGCGACGCTGCTGGGGCGTGCAGGTGCAGGCGTCGCCCTTGCCCCAGGCCTTCCCGCAGGGACAGGGGTTGGCCGCCAGCACCAGCTGGAACCGGGCCGGATATCGGGTGACGCCACGGGTGCGGTGCAGGGTGATGTCCCCGGTCTCGAGGGGCTCGCGCAGGGCCTCCAGCACGCGGGACGGGAACTCGGGCGCCTCGTCCAGGAACAGCACTCCGGCGTGGGCCCGGGAGATCGCTCCGGGCCGGGCGAGGCCCGCCCCTCCCCCGACCACGGCCGCGACGGAGGCGGTGTGGTGGGGGTTCTCGAAGGGCGGGGTGCTCAGCAGTCCGGCTCGGGCGTCGAAGCGGCCGGCGAGGGAATGGATCGCGGAGACCGCCTGGGCGTCCTGTGACCCCAGCGGCGGCAGGATGCTCGGCAGTCGCGAGGCGATCATGGTCTTGCCCGCCCCCGGGGGCCCGGTCAGCAGCAGGTGATGGGCTCCGGCGGCGGCGACCTCCGCGGCTCGCCGGGCCGTCGCCTGGCCCAGGACGTCGGCGAAATCCGGTCGGTGGGTCTCCGGGGGCGCCGCGCCCGTCTCCGGCACGGCGGCGATCGATGGCGCCCGCACCGGAGAGGGCGGTACGTCGGCCCCGAAGCGGTGCAGGAGCTCGGTGAGGTCTCCGGCACCGGCGATCTCCAGGCCGTCGACGAGCTGCGCCTCGGGCAGGTTCTCCTCCGGGACGACCGCACGGGTGAGGCCATGGGCACGGGCCGCGAGGAGGGCGGGCAGGATCCCGGGGATCGGCCGTACCCGCCCGTCCAGCCCCAGCTCTCCCAGCAGCACCAGATCCGCCGGGACGTGGGTGAGCAGATCGCCCTGGGCATCCAGCACCGCCATGGCGATCGCCAGGTCGAAGCCGGAGCCGTGCTTGGGCCTCCAGGCCGGAGTCATGTTGACCGTGATCCGGCGCGGCGCCAAGTGGATGCCGCTGCGGGCGGAGGCGGCGCGCACCCGGTCCCGGGCCTGGAGAGTGGAGGAGTCGGGCAGCCCGACCACGGAGAACGCCGGGAGCCCCGGAGAGACGTCGGCCTCGACCTCCACGAGCGTGCCGTCGAGCCCGGAGAGGCTGACTGAGAGAGTGCGAGCGTGGCCCATCAGGACACCGCTTCGAGGTGCTCGATCGCGAAGGTGCCGTCGAGGTGGGCGTGCACGGCGACCACATCGATCCTCACGTCACGATGCGGGGTCGAGCGCTCCATCAGGTATTCACCGGCCAGTCGGCGCAGGCGCCGCAGCTTGTCCGAAGTGACAGCCGCCTGGGGCACTCCGGTGACGAAGGAGCGCCGAGTCTTGACCTCCACGAAGACGAGCGTCGTGTGGGCCAGCGCCACGATGTCCAGTTCACCGTGTCGCAGGCGCAGGTTGCGCTCCACGATCTGCCAGCCGCAGGCGATCAGGTGGGCGGCGGCGAGATCCTCCCCGGCCCGGCCGAGCTCGCCGGTGGACATGTCTCGTACCCGACGGGGAGGCGGCGGAGCGACCGGGCCCGTCGGGGGTGGGTCGGCGGCCGAGCCGGGAGCTGGCCGGGGGCTGTTCGCGCGGCTGTTCATCCGGCCCGCGTGACCGGATCCCTCGCTCGGCGCAGTCGGTCGGTCGCCACTGGGGACGACGGGGCGCTGTGGAGGAACGGTGCGACGCCGGGGAGGCTCAGGGCAGGGAGATGTCCTGCTTGTTGAGCTCCTCGATGTTGACGTCCTTGAACGTCACCACCCGCACCGAGCGCACGAAGCGGTTGGAGCGGTAGATGTCCCACACCCAGACGTCCGCGAGCCGCAGCTCGTAGAACACCTCACCGCCGCCTGAGCGGACCTGCAGATCCACCTGGTTGGCGAGATAGAAACGACGCTCGGTCTCGACCACATAGGTGAACAGGCTGACCACGTCGCGATACTCGCGGAACAGCTGGAGTTCGAGGTCGGACTCGTAGTTCTCGAGTTCCTGAGCGCTCACCGACGCTCCTTCCCATACTGCGGGTGCCATTGGGCGTCCCACAGTACGCCAGCTTCCATGGACTCCGGGGCCCTCCTGGGCGCAGCGATCAGCGGGGTCTCACGACGCCCGGGGAGGGCGCCGGAGGCTGCTGCCGGGGCGGCGGGCGCCGACGGGGCGACGGCGGGCCGGGAGCCGAGCCGCCAGCTGCGCCGGTGGTGCTCATGGACGCCGCGCAGATCGATCGCCTCGCGGTGGACTGCGGAGCCGTACCCTTTGTTCGAGGCCCAGCCGTAGTGGGGCGCCTCGGCATCCAGCTCGATCATGTGCGCATCCCGTGCCACCTTGGCCAGGACGCTGGCCGCGGCCACGCTCGCGCAATCGCGATCCGCCGCCACCTGCAGGTGGACCAGGGGCGCGGGATGCTCCGCCGCCGCCAGCGAGGGCGTGAGGACGTCAACATCACCGTCGAGCAGGATCGCGTCGGCCGCACCGTCCAGCCCGAGCGCCTCCAGGGCGCGCAGAGCGGCACGCGTCAGCGCGGGCATGATCCCGAACTCGTCGATCTCAGCCGGGCTCGACCACCCCACGGCGCCGGCGCGCACGGAGCCCAGGATGGGCTCCACGAGCGCCTCACGGCGACGTGCGGTCAGCTTCTTGGAGTCCCGGACGCCCTCGGGCAGCGGGGCGATGACCCCGTCGACCACCTCGAGCGCGCAGGCGCCGACGGCGACGGGACCTGCGAGCGCGCCGCGGCCCACCTCGTCGATCCCCACGACGAGGCGGCGGCCGGCCCCGCAGCGGGCAGCGAGGGCACGTTCGACCTCGAGGGTCGGGACGGCGACGGTCACGGCTGCTCCGGGACGTCGGCGAAGGATCCGCGGCCGTCGTTGAGCCGACTCCAGTTGCTGGCGGGCCAGAAGATGACCTCGGCCCGGCCGGTGATGTCGGACTCGTCGACGAAGCCGCCGTCTCCCCGGGTCTCGTGCCAGGCCGAATCGGCGGAGGCGTAGCGGTTGTCGCCCATCACCCACACCTTGTCCTCCGGCACCGTGACGTCGAAGGCCGCCTGGCAGGCAGGTGTCTCGGGATTGATGTACGGCTCCTCCAGCGCGGAACCGTTGACCTGGAGAGCGGCGCCCTCGGACTCGCAGACCACGTGGTCGCCGGAGACCCCGATCAGTCGTTTGACCAGGTGGTCCTGGGAAGGGTCGGGGGCGAGGCCCACAAAGCTGAGCAGCATCATCACCCGCACTCGCGGGGTGGGGTTCTCGGTGGCGTCCCCGGGGATCCAGTCGGCGGGGTCCTCGAAGACGATGACGTCCCCGCGCTGGAGATCGAAGACTCCGGGGCTGAGCTTGGAGACCAGGATCTTGTCGTCCTCCAGGAGCGTCGGGTTCATCGAGGCCGAGGGGATGTAGAACGGCTGGATCAGGAACGTCTTGACCAGGACCGCGATCAGCAGCGCCACCACCATGGTGACCAGGGTGTCGAGCCACAGCGGCATGCGCTGACGGCGCGGCCTGCGCGGTGCGTCGATCACTGCGTCCCCGCCCGCAGGGTCCACGCCGGCTGTGGAGTGCTCGTGGCGGGGCTCAGCAGGGCGGGGGTCGTGGGACGGGTTCATCGCGGTGATCCTATCGGCAGATGCTGGGGATCAGAGGACACCACTGCGCGTGAGAGGCCACACGATGCGGTCCACCTCCCCCACCACCCGGTCCACCGGGATCATGCCGCCACCCGGCGCGCCGAGCAGGTATCGGGAGTCGGTGGAGTCCGTCCGATGATCACCGAGGACGAACATGCGGCCTTCGGGGACCCGCAGATCGAACTCGATCTCGCTCGGTGCCATGCCGTCCGGCAGATAGGGCTCCTCCTGGGGGACGCCGTCGACGGTGATCGCGCCGTCCTCGGCGCAGCACTGCACCCGCTCGCCGCCCACGGCGATGACGCGCTTGACCCAGAACCGGTCCCCGTCGGCCGCCGAGGGGGCGAAGTACCCGCGGCCGTCGAAGACGACGATCTCGCCGCGCTCCGCGGTGCCGCGGGTGGAGCGGTCGGCCAGGAGCACGTCACCGGGCTGCAGCGCCGGAGCCATCGAGGCCGAGGGGACGCGGAAGGGCTGGGTCACGAAGTGCCGCACCAGCAGTGCACCGACCAGCAGCAGCACGACACAGACGGCGGCGGCCACCCCCCCGGGGGGGCGCCGCCCGGCGGTAGCGGCGGGGGCGGTCAAGCCGGAGAACAGGAGTGGTTGGGGGGCGACGTGCAGGCGGCCGTCATGTCCCGGCGGTT
>JAKDUN010000154.1 GCA_030457675.1 Brachybacterium sp.
CCCTGCGCGCGTGAACTCCCTGCGCAACCCCGCCTTCTGGAACTTCGGCGGCCTGTTCTTCTTCTACTTCGCGATCTGGCAGCTCGCCTTCACCTTCCTCAGCCGCTGGCTCGAGGTCGAGGCGGGCATGTCCCACGGCAATATCGGCCTGCTGAACTCCGTGATGGCGCTGACAGCGTTCTGCCTCCAGCCCGTCTACGGCGTCCTCCAGGACCGGCTCGGATTCCGCAAGCACCTCTTCGCATTCGTGGTCCTGGTCGGCGCGTTGATGGGACCGTTCTTCGCCTTCGTCTTCACGCCGCTGGTCGAGCTCGATCAGGTGCTCGGCGCGGTGGTGGGCGGTCTGTTCCTGTCCCTGACCCTGAACGCGGGCGTAGGGATCGTGGAGACCTTCAACGAGCGCAACTCCCGCGCACACAGCTTCGAGTACGGGCACGTGAGGCTGTTCGGCTCGGTCGCCGGCGCCCTCGCCTCTCTCGTCGGCGGCTTCATCTGGGCCTCGAACCCGGACAACATCTGGTGGGCCGGCACCCTCTCCGCCCTCGTGCTGGGCACGCTGCTGCTGGTGGCACGCACCCCGAAGCCCGGCGATCCCGGATATGCGGCGCTGAGCGCCGACGCCGATGCGGCCGTGGACGCTCCCCGAGCGAAGGTCGACAAGCGAGTGCTGCTGGAGCTGCTGCGCAACCGTTCCTTCGTGGGCTTCATGGTGCTGATGTTCGGTGCGGCCGCGCTCTACGACGTCTTCGACCAGCAGTTCCCGAACTACTTCGCACGCTTCGTCGCGGGGGACATCGATCCGCAGGTGCTGTTCTCCCGCATCGTGTTCGCGCAGATCCTGCTCGAGGCCCTGGTGATGGTCGCGATGCCGTTCGTGATCAACCGGATCGGCGCGAAGCGCGGGCTGCAGCTGTTCGCCCTGGTGCTGGTGGTGCGAGTGGTCGGCTCGGCGCTGTTCACCCAGACCTCGCTGCTCGTGCTGTGGCGCCTGCTCGCCGCGGTGGAGATGCCGCTGATGCTCATCTCGGTGATGAAGTACATCACCCGCATGTTCGACGTGCGCATCTCGGCGACCGCCTACATGATCGGCTTCAACATGGCCAAGCAGGTGGGCATCGTGATCTTCTCGTGGGTCTTCGGTGCAGCCTACGACACCATCGGGTTCAGCTCCTCGTACCTGATCATGGGCGCCGTGGTGCTGGTCGTGACCGGTATCGCCGGGGTGCTGATGGAGGATGACAGGCCCTACGCAGCGGCCGACGGGAGCGGCACCGCCGCTCGGGAACGAGAGACGGCCGACGTCTGAGCCTCGGCCGGACCGCTGGCTGAACGGTCCTGCCGCCCGACGCGGGCCGCGGCACCTCTCGCCAGGCGCCGCGGCCCGCCTGCGCACGCGAGGAGGACCGACTGCGGCGCTCCAGGCGGCCTGCCTGCGCTGCCCCAGCAGAAGTGTGCCGTGGCTCACTATGACGAGTCGGGCTCCCGGCCATAGGGTTTCAGGATGGAACATCGTCACCTCGGCCGCTCCGGCCTCAAGATCAGCGAGATCATCTACGGCAACTGGCTCACCCACGCCTCCCAGGTCGAGGACGAGCGCGCCCGCGCCTGCGTGCGCGCCGCGCTCGACTCCGGCATCTCGACCTTCGACACCGCCGACACCTACGCCAACACCGCCGCCGAGGTCGTTCTCGGCGAGGCGCTGAAGGGCGAGCGGCGCGAGTCGCTCGAGATCTTCACCAAGGTCTACTTCCCCACCGGCCCCCAGGGGCACAACGACACCGGCCTGTCCCGCAAGCACATCCGCGAGTCGATCGACGCCTCGCTGACGCGCCTGCAGACCGACTACGTCGACCTCTACCAGGCCCACCGCTACGACTACGCGACCCCGCTCGAGGAGACGATGCAGGCCTTCGCCGACGTCGTCCACTCCGGCAAGGCGCTGTACATCGGCGTCTCCGAGTGGAACGCGGATCAGCTGCGCGCCGGTCACCAGCTGGCCCGGGAGCTCGGCATCCAGCTCATCTCCAACCAGCCCCAGTACTCGATGCTGTGGCGCGTGATCGAGGAGCGCGTGGTCCCCACCTCCCGCGAGCTGGGCATCTCCCAGATCGTGTGGTCGCCGGTGGCCCAGGGGATCCTCACCGGCAAGTACGCCCCCGGCGCCGAGGCGCCCGAGGGCTCGCGCGCCCGCGATGAGAAGGGCGGCGCGGACATGATCAAGCGCTTCCTGAACGACGAGGTGCTCACCGCCGTGCAGGGCCTGCTGCCGATCGCGGAGGAGCTGGGTCTCACCCCGGCGCAGCTCGCCGTGGCCTGGGTGCTCAGCAACGACAACGTGGCCGGCGCGATCATCGGCGCCTCCCGCCCCGAGCAGGTCACCGAGAACGTCAAGGCCGCAGGCGTGACGCTCGAGGCGGACGTGAAGGCCCGCATCGACGAGGTGCTCGGCGAGATCCCCGAGACGGATGCCGCCAAGACCCTCTCCCCGGCGCAGCGCCTGGCCTGAGGCGTGATGGCCCGGCCCGGGCCCTGGCATGACGGCGCCCGGTGTCGCGTGGAGAGATCCATGCGGCACCGGGCGCTGCGCTGTGCGGTCGGAGGGTGAGCGACCCTCAGCGGGTCACTTCGGGGAGGCGCCCTCGCCCTCCCGCTCGCCGCCGCGGCGGCCCTGGAGGTTGCGGCCGTCGGCCCGCATCTCCCAGAACTCGGCGTTCTTGATACCGAGCTTGCGCGGATCGAACTGCGGGTCGATGCCGGCCTTCTTCTGCTGGCGGTAGTCCTTCAGCGCCTTCAGGGCGGGGACCTGCAGGAACAGGATGCCGATGACGTTCAGCCAGGCCATCGAGCCCACGCCGATGTCGCCGAGGCCCCAGGCGGCGCCGGCGGTGGTCACCGCGCCATAGGCCACGGAGACCAGCACCAGGGCCTGCAGCAGGCGCTGCAGAGCTCGTGCCGCCAGACGGTTCTTCATCTTGCGGGTGAGGTAGGTCAGGTTGACCTCGGCCATGTAGTAGTACGCCACGATCGTGGTGAACACGAAGAACGCGAGCGTGAATGCGACGAACGTCGGGCCGAACCCGGGGAAGACCGCGTCCAGGCCGGACTGGACGTAGCCCGGACCGGGCTCGACGCCCAGGCTCAGGTCGCCCATGCCGCTGCCGACGACGTCTCCCTCGGTGACGGCGTCCGCTCCCGGGTAGTCCTCATTGGTGAAGGTGTTGAACATGCCGGTGGAGATGATGATGAACGCGGTCGCGCTGCACACCAGCAGGGTGTCGACATAGACGGAGAACGACTGGGCGAAGCCCTGCTTGGCGGGGTGGGACACCTCAGCGGCCGCGGCCGCGTGCGGGCCCGTGCCCTGGCCGGCCTCGTTGGAGTAGATGCCGCGCTGGACGCCCCACTTGACGGCGATGCCGATGATCGCGCCGAAGATCGGCTGGATGCCGAAGGCGCTGGCGAAGATCAGCCCGAACACCTGCGGGATCGCCTCGAAGTTCATGACGAACACGATGAGCGCGATGAGGATGTATGCGATGGCCATGACCGGCACCGCGACCATGGCGAAGTGGGCGATCCGCTTCACGCCGCCGATGACGATGAAGCCCAGTGCGATGACCAGGCCGATGGCGGTGACCCAGGTGGGGATGCCCCAGGCGTTGTCGATCGCGGAGGCCATGCCGTTGGCCTGCACGCCGGGCAGGAAGAAGCTCATCGCGACGATGGTGACGATCGAGAAGAGGATCGCGTAGAAGATCGAGAGGCGGGGGGCCTTGTGCTTGTAGGCCTTCTCGAAGTAGAAGGCCGGGCCGCCGCGGTACTCGCCGGTGTCCGGGTCCTTCTCCTTGTAGATCTGGCCCAGGGTGCACTCGATGAACGAGGTGGAGGCGCCGAGGAAGCCGGAGACCCACATCCAGAACACGGCGCCGGGGCCGCCGAAGGCGATCGCGGTGGCGACGCCGCCGATGTTGCCCATGCCGACGCGGCCGGACAGCGACATCATCAGCGACTGGAAGGAGGAGGTGCCGTCCGGGGAGACCTCGCCCTTCTTGAGCTGGTCGATCATGTCGGGGAGATTGCGGATCTGGAGCAGCCCGGTGCGGATGGTGAAGTACAGGCCGACGATGAGAAGGCCGGCGATGAGGGGGAGGGACCAGATCAGCCCGTTTGCGCCCTCGATGAGATAGGCGAACATGTGTGCTCCTGCTGGGATAGGGGAAGCGACGACACCCTTGGCGTCGCGCGCAGGGCAGGGGTGAGCGGAGTCACCGCCTGATGCTGGATGGAACTTACCGGACAAGCCGGGCTCCGCGGGTTCTTTCAGGCTCCTGTTGCAGGGTCGTGACCTTGTGTGCGGCGTGGTGGCCGCGACGTCCCAGGTCGGGCCGATAGTGGCAGGTCGCGTTCGGCGAGCTGTGGCGTGTCGTGAGCAGAGTCGCGTTCGCGAGCTCGAAGCAGGGGGCCAGGAGCCGTTACACTTGATGCGACCCCTCGTGCGGTGTCATCTTGCTGAACTCCCCCAGGGCCTGACGGCAGCAAGGGCAGGTGAGCTCTGGCAGGTGCACGAGGGGTCGCTTCATGCCCGGAGCGAGGTGCTGCGCAGGTGCGAGGTGCTGCGCAGGTGCGAGGTGCCGCGCAGGAGCGAGGCCGGGACGGTGGGGTGGGGATGTCCCCCGCACGCTTCGGCGGATCGCCCCGTATCGCCGTTCTCCCGCGGTTCCTAGCGTGGACATCGATACCGCGGACGCACCCCGCGCGCCCGCCCGGCCCAGGAGCCATCGATGTCCTCCCGTCCCGTCCTGCCCACCGTCGTTCCCGCCGCGCGCGTCGGCCTGTTCCTCCTGCTGGCGACGGCGGTGGCCATCGCCCTCTCGCTCCCCATCGCTGCCGGGCTGCTGCCCGAGGCGGCGCTCGGCATAGTGGTGCCGCTGGCCCAGCTGTCGCCGTTGCTGGCCGCGCTCCTCGTGCGCCGCCGCGGAGAACCCTGGTACCGCTCCCTGGCTCTGACGGTCCCCTCGGGAAGGGCGCTGGTGATCGCCGCGCTCGCCGCGATCGCCGCCTTCACCCTGGTGCCGATGGCGCGGATACTCCTGGGGATCGGGCTCGGGGCCGACCCGCTCCCCGCGGGCCCGCCCCTGCTCGGCCTGCTGCTCGCGGTGCCGGTGGTGCTGGTCATGCAGGCCCTCTTCGCGATCGGTGAGGAGGCCGGCTGGCGCGGCTGGCTGCACAGCACCC
The DNA here is from genome assembly GCA_030457675.1 of Brachybacterium sp. Lineage (GTDB taxonomy): Bacteria > Actinomycetota > Actinomycetes > Actinomycetales > Dermabacteraceae > Brachybacterium. Next base: position 5,236 of record JAKDUN010000154.1, read on the forward strand.
TCGCACCCCTCGGCTTCTGGACGATGTCACTGGTCATCGGGCTGATGTGGGCGCTGTGGCATCTGCCGATCGTGCTCGCCCTCGGCCTGTCCGGCCGCGAGATGATCAGCTATCTCGGCACGATCGTGGCCGTGGCCCCGCTGCTGTCCGCACTGCGGCGCATCTCCGGGACCGCCTGGGCGGCGATCCTCGGTCACGGCCTGCTGAACAGTCTGCGTGTCGCCCTCGAGCAGAACGTGCTGGGCCCGGTCGATCCGACGGCGCTGTGGGTGCTGGATGTGAGTTCCTGGGCTCTGTGGATCGCGGTCGCCTGGATGATCCTGCGAATCGGTGACGGTCTGGTGCCGACGGGAGGCGATGGCGTGCCGGTGCGGAAGCATGGCCGGTCGCGGCCCCTGGTCAGCGGTGCGGCGAATGCGTAGCGTGTGAGCACCACACAGCTTCGACCTCCAGGGGGACCCATGAGGATCCGCTCGACGATCCGCCTTCCCCATGCGCAGGAGAGCGTGCTGGCCTGGCACGATCGACCTGGCGCTCTGGTGCGGCTCACCCCGCCGGGCCTCGCCTCTGCGGACGCCCCTGCCGAGGGCGGCATGCAGGCCGGCCGCTTGGTCTCGGCTCACCTCGGCCCGCCGATACTGCCCATCGCCCTGCGACCGCAGTGGGTCCTGCGTCATCGCGAGCACGAGGCGCGGGGTCGTTTCGTGGACCAGCAGGTGCGCGGACCCTTCCGCACCTGGCGTCACGAGCACCTCATCGAGGCCGACGGCGCGGCGACCGCGATCCACGACAGCATCGAGCTGGAGCTGCCGCGGCGGCTCGAGCGGCTCGCCCCGCTGGCCGAGTCGCAGCTGCAGCGTCTGCTGTCCTTCCGAGAGCGGCAGTTGCGCGACGACCTCGCCTTTCATGCCCGTTGGGCCCATCTGCCGCGCCGCACCATCGCGATCACCGGCTCCTCCGGGCTGATCGGCACCCAGCTCGCGGCGCTGCTGGAGACCGGCGGGCACACGGTGCGGCGGATGGTCCGCGAGGACCAGGTGGGGCCGGGGGAGATCTCCTGGAATCCGAGGGCCGGACAGCTGGACCCGGCCGATCTCGAGGGCGTGGACGTCGTCGTGAACCTCGCCGGTCGCTCGATCGCGACCCGCTGGAGTGCGACGACCCGCCGCGAGATCCGCGACTCGCGCGTCAACGGCACCGCCCTGATCTCCCGCACCCTCGCCGGTATGCGCGATGGCCCCGCCGCCCTCGTCCAGGCCTCCGCGGTCGGCTTCTACGGCCCGCGTCGCCCCGGTGAGCTGCTCACCGAGGCGGACGGAGGCGGGGAAGGGTTCCTCGCCGACCTGGTCCGTGACTGGGAGGGCGCGACCCACGCCGCCGCCGAAGCCGGGGTGCGGGTCACCCACGTGCGCACCGGGATGGCGCTGACGGACGGTGGCGGTCCGCTGCTGCCTCAGCTGCCGCTGTTCCTGGCCGGGGTGGGCGGCCGGCTCACCGACGCCGACGCCATGACCTCGTGGATCTCGCTGGATGACATCGTGCGCAGCTTCGCCCACGCCGTCCTCAGTGCTGACCTGCACGGACCG
>JAKDUN010000155.1 GCA_030457675.1 Brachybacterium sp.
GGATCTTTCCGGCGCAAGGACCTAACATGGTGTCATGTCCTTCCTGATGTCTGTCCTTGTCGTGCTGCACCTGATCTGCTGGGCCGTGGCGCTCGGTACCTGGGTGGCAGCTGCCCGCACTCGTCAGCCGAACTCGGGTATGGCCCATGCGGTCGCCGGTGCCGTCGTGATCGGCGTCCTGATGGCCGTTCTGGTCTCCATCCCGGGCCTCACCGACGGCGACCCGAACCACATGAAGCTCGGCATCAAGCTGCTGGTCGGTCTGGTCGCGGTGGTGCTCGCCTATGTCGCGGACAAGAAGGGGCCCGAGACCCCCTCCGCGGTGTGGTTCGGCATCCCCACCGCGATCGTCCTGAACGTGATCATCGCCGTATTCGTCTGATGGTCCTCTGAGCCGCCCGGGATGGTCGGCCACGACCGGTCCTCCCCGCGCGCACTCCGTCCACACCGGGCCCGACAGCCTCCCCGCTGTCGGGCCCGGCCCTATCCTGGAACCCTCATGAGCTCTCTCTTCGACGACCTTTCGCTGCCCGACGCTTTCCGCCGCCTCGACGGGGTCTCGGTGGCCCCCCAGGCCGGTGGCCGCCGGACCGACGGGGACCTCGCGGCACCGCCCGGCGAGCAGGCACCGCCCGGCGAGCAGCGAGCGGTGCAGGAGCCGCCGCTCATGGAGGAGCCCCCGGATCCCGAGGAGCCGCCGTACGAGGAGGAGCCTCCCTACGACGACGCACCGCCTCCTGCGGAGGACCATCTGCCCCAGCCACCGGTGGAGTTCGCCCAGGCACCGCACACGGCGGATCGGGTCGCTCCCTCCGGATCGGACCCCTGGGCGGGGGCCGGCGCCGCCGGACTCACCGAGCTCACCGACCGCCTGAACCCGGCCCAGCGCGAGGCCGTCGAGCACCGCGGCTCCCCGCTGCTGATCGTCGCCGGTGCCGGCTCCGGCAAGACCCGGGTGCTCACGCGGCGCATCGCGCACCTGCTGCGCTCCGGCGAGGCGCTGCCGGGGGAGATCCTCGCCATCACCTTCACCAACAAGGCCGCCGCCGAGATGCGCGAGCGCGTGGGCGAGCTGGTGGGCCCGGTCGCGCGCAGCATGTGGGTCTCCACCTTCCACAGCGCCTGCGTGCGGATCCTGCGCCGCGATGCCGCCGCGGCCGGGCTGAAGAGCTCCTTCACGATCTATGACAGCGCCGACTCGCTGCGCCTGATCACCACGATCGCCAAGGACCTCGAACTGGACACGAAGAAGCACGCCCCGCGTGCGCTCGCCTCGAGGATCTCCACGCTGAAGAACGACCTCGTGGACCCGATCGACTTCGCCGACCAGGCCGAGAGCGCGAAGAATCCCTTCGAGCGGACCCTTGCACGGATCTTCACGAACTACACCGCCCGGCTGCGCCAGGCCAATGCGGTGGACTTCGACGACCTCATCGGATTGACCGTCACGCTGCTGCGGGAGAACCCGGCGATCCGGGAGGGCTACCGCCGCCGCTTCCGGCACCTGCTGGTGGACGAGTACCAGGACACCAACACCGCCCAGTACCAGCTGGTGCGGGAGCTGGTGGGGGAGGACCCCCGCGCCGACCTCACCGTGGTGGGCGACTCGGACCAGTCGATCTACGCCTTCCGCGGCGCCACCATCCGCAACATCGTCGAGTTCGAACAGGACTTCCCCACGGCACGCACCATCGTGCTCGAGCAGAACTACCGCTCCACCCAGAACATCCTGTCCGCCGCGAATTCCGTGATCGAGGAGAACTCCGGCCGGCGCAAGAAGAACCTGTGGACCGATCAGGGCGAGGGCGAGCAGATCACCCTCTATGTCGCCGACGACGAGCGCGAGGAGGCCCGGTACATCGGCCGCCAGATCGATGCCCTGGTCGACGACGGCCGCAGCGCCGGAGACATCGCGATCTTCTACCGCGCCAACGCCCAGTCCCGCGCGCTCGAGGACCAGCTGATCCGCGTGGGCCTGCCGTACAAGGTGATCGGCGGCACCCGCTTCTACGAGCGCCGGGAGATCAAGGATGCGATCGCCTACCTGCAGGTGCTCACCAATCCGGCCGACGAGATCAATCTGCGCCGGATCCTCAACGTCCCCAAGCGCGGCATCGGCGACCGGGCCGAGGCGACAGTCGCGATGCTCGCCGAGCGGGAGCGGATCGGATTCGGCGAGGCGCTGCGCCGCGCCGAGGAGGCCCCGGGCATCGCCACCCGCTCGCTGAACGCCGTGCGCCTCTTCGTGGCGATGCTCGATGACCTCCAGGAGATGGCGGCCGACGGCACCGGTCCCGCGGATCTGCTCGAGGCGATCCTGCAGCGCTCGGGCTACTACGCTGAGCTGCAGGGCAGCGATGATCCGCAGGACGAGTCCCGTCTGGAGAACCTCGCCGAGCTGGTCACCGTCGCCGCAGAGTTCGAGGCGCAGATGGAGGAGGCCGACGCCGTCGCCAGCGAGTACGAGGACGAGGCGGAGGAATCGCCCGCGCCGGACGCGGCGGCGCAGGCTGCGCCGGACACCGGGACGGCGGGGGCGGTCCCCGCTCCCGGCGCCGAGCCCGCCCCCGGCGCCGACATCGCTCCCGAGGCCGCGCTGACCACGCCGGATGATCCCGAGGCGAGCCTGGTGGATCGCTTCCTGGAGAAGGTCTCCCTGGTGGCCGATGCAGACCAGATCCCCGGCGAGGAGGACCAGTTCGTCACCCTGATGACCCTCCACACCGCCAAGGGCCTGGAGTTCCCGGTCGTGTTCCTCACCGGGATGGAGGACGGCACCTTCCCGCACAATCGCACCCTGAGCGATCCCGAGGAGCTCCAGGAGGAGCGGCGCCTGGCCTATGTGGGCATCACGCGCGCCCGCGAGAAGCTCTTCCTGACCCGGGCCCAGATGCGATCGCTGTGGGGACAGACCCAGTTCATGCCCGCCAGCCGCTTCCTCGACGAGGTGCCCGAGAACGTGCTGGATGTGGCACGCGCCGGCTCCACCCTCGGCGGTGCCGGATTCAGCGGCGGTTTCCACAGCTCCGGAGGCTACGGGGGCAGCTCGCACGGCGGCGGCCAGCACTCAGGGAGCGGGCGCGGCCCGTCCTTCAGCGGCGGCATCGGCGGCGGGCGCAGCGACATCAAGCGCCCCAGCATGGGATCGGGCCGCAAGGCGACTCCGGCGGACAAGCTGCCCCAGGTCGCCGTCGGTGACCGGATCACCCATGACTCCTTCGGGATGGGGACGATCACCGAGGTCGCGGGGCAGGGCGAGAAGACCCAGATCGAAGTGCAGTTCAAGGCCCCGCACGGCACCAAGCGCCTGGTGCTGCGCTACGCCGCGATCACCAAGCTCTGAGGGGGGAGGGACCGCCGCGGACGCGATCGGCGGTCCCTTGCGGGTCTCAGCCGGCGGCGACGAGCTCCACCTCGATGCCGTGGGGATCCTCGCCGTACCACGCCACGTGATCCTCCCCGCCGGCGTGCGGGTACCGGGCGGCGAACAGCTCCTTCCAGCCGTGCCGCGCGGCGCCGGCCCGGATCTCGTCGAGCATCGCGCGGCCGGCCACCCGCAGCGCGAGGTGGTTCATCCCCGGTGAGCGTCGCTCGGCACGGGCCCCGAGCACGTCCTCGGACTGCTCGAGCACGAGATAGGAGTCGTCGGCGTGGCGCCAGATCCGGCCCAGCTCCCAGCCCTCGACCCGCTCGCGCCTCCAGCCCAGGGCGGTCAGCAGCCAGTCCCAGGCGGGCTCGGCGGCGGCGAGATCCGCGGTCCACAGTTCGAGGTGGTGCAGCCCGGAGCTGCGCGGCGAGGCAGTGGTCATGGGCAGACGGTACCCGGTGTCCGCCGGCTCAGGCGGTGACGCGGATCAGCGCGCGGGCCCCGCGCTCCATGTCCACGAAGGAGTGGTTCACCGCGGTGTAGGTGCCGGGCTCGTCGAAGACCAGCTCGACGAATCCGCCCTGCGCCGCGGCGAGGTCCAGGGCCTGGGCCCCGCCGAGGGTCTCCGACTCCGGCCGCAGCAGGTACTCGCCCTCCTTGAACACGGTGTCGAACACCCCGCCCACCACGTGGAAGGCGATCCCGCGCGAGGGCCCGGCCGCGAGCACCCACAGCCGCACCCGCTCCCCGACGCGGGCCTCGAGCGGGGAGTGCACGTACTGGTTCGCGTGCCCGTTGAACACGGTCGCGTCCGGGCGCTCGGCCGCGATCTTCGCCGGGCTCACCGGATGGCCGCTCTCATGCATCGCTGCCTCCGAGCCGGGAGCGCCCGCAGGCACGAGGTAGTGCTCGGACTGGACCAGCACGTACTCGCGATCCGCCGCGGCCAGCCCCGCAGGCGGCACGATCAGCGCGCCCACCATGCCGGCGGCCAGATGGACCGACATCGGCATGGTCGCGCAGTGGTACAGCCAGACCCCGGCGTGGTCGGTGGTGATCGCGTACTCGAGCGAGTCCCCCGGCGGGATCGTGCGCATCACCTCGTCGGGGGCGATGCGACCGGCATGCAGGTCCAGGGAGTGGCCCATCATGCTGGCGTTGATCAGGTCCACGGTGAGCCGGGAGCCCAGCTCGGAGCGGAGGATCGGGCCCACCACGGTGCCGTTGTAGGTCATCGCCTCCATGACCATGCCGGGAGCGATCTCCGCCGCGACGTCCGTGACCTCGAACCGCACGCGCTGCTCGGTGCCGGAGGCCGCGGGCAGGCGCGCGTCGCGCAGCTGATGGCCGTCCCCGGGCGCGGCCTGCAGGTCCAGCGGGATCCGGGCGAGCTCATCAGCGCCGGTGGCCCCGGTGTGGGACGTGGTCCCCGCCGGGGAAGGACCGGCGCCGACGGCGGTGACCGACAGGGTCATCCCCATCGCCCGGTGGCCGACAATCGAGCACCAGCCCTCGAGGTCATGAACGATCACCCCGGCGTCCACGGTGGTGCTCTCCCCGGGCTGCAGCCGGCCCGAGGTGATGCCGGAGGCGAGCACGAGGTCGTGGACGTCGTAGGGATCATCGTTGACCAGCTCGATCACCAGCGAGTTGCCCGCCGGGAGCTCGAGCACATCGGGCCGGAACCGCATATCGGCCATGTTCACCGCGATCGTGGTGGCCTGCCCGGTCGGGGCGACGGGAGGGCCGGCAAGGGCCCCGCTGCGGCCGGCATCGGCGGGCAGCGAACCCTGGGCGCGGTCCAGGGCGGCTCCCAGCGCCGTCACCCCGAGCACCGAGCCGAGGCCGAGCAGCGTGCTGGTGAGCGCGCGCCGATCCATGCCCTCCGGGCGCATCTCCGGTCGCTTGCTCGAAGGGGTCTCGGGGCGGGAACCCGGACCAGCCGGGGCCGGGGCGGTGGCGGGCGTCGCCGCAGCGCGGGACGTCGCTGTGCCGGAGCCCGCAGCGTCGGGTGCAGGCGGCCCGGACGGCATCGGCAGATCGGTGCGCCGGTGCTTCACGCTGGCCCGGATCGCGGTCACCAGCAGCACCGGGAAGGAGGCCAGCACCGCGAAGGCCAGCACCGACAGCGCCACCCGCGACAGCGAGCCGAAGGACGCCAGATCCGCCGTGCCGAACGTGAGGGCGGAGAACAGCGCGGCGGCACCGGTGCCCCCGCTCTCGGCCAGCACGAACAGCGCGAGCACCAGATTGAGGATGGCCACGCGCAGCACGGCGAAGCGGCTCATGGCGGCGAGAGCCGCAGTCGTCGAGCGGGGACCGCCCCGCAGCGTCACCGGCAGCAGATAGCTCATCGCCCCGAACAGCACCTGCAGCAGGAACCCGACGACGAAGGGCACCGTGAGCTGCTGGAGGTCCGCGGCCGCCAACGAGCTCGCGAGCTGTTCGTCGGCCGAGCGCCACCACACCACCAGCAGCCCCAGCACCGTCACCGCGAACCAGGAGACCCCGGACGCGATCGAGAGGATCGGGAACAGCGGCAGCGGGACCCGCCGCTCCTGGCCGGCCGAGCGGAGCCCGATCCGCACCAGGGTCACCGCCACCCAGGTGAAGGACCCCAGGTAGGCGACCAGGAATGCGCAGCCCAGCAGGGTCGAGCCCAGGAGCGCACCGGCCGTGGCCCCCAGCACGGACAGCAGCATGCCCAGCAGACCGCCGGCGGCGCGCTTCGCGGTCCCCAGCTCGATCCGGGTGCGCAGCACCGTCGGCCACAGCGTCAGCAGGGTGCCAGTCACGGTCACGCCCACGAACCCCAGGATGTTCACGAGCTGGTGCGCCAGCAGCAGACGCCCCTGCCAGGGTTCACCCGGGCTGAACGCCATCAGCGCGCCGAGCGTCGCCCCGACGGGGATCAGGCAGGCGGCGGCGATGTATGCCTTGACCGTGAACTCGAAGCGCGGGGCCAGCGCCGCCTTCACCTGCGTGCCCAGCGCTGCGGCGTACCAGACCAGGGCCGCGGAGACCATCAGCGCCCCGAGCACCACCACCCAGGGACACGAGGGCAGCATCCCCAGGATCGTCACCAGCACACCCACGCTCAGCACCTGGATCCGGCGCACCTGCCGCGGGCGCGACTCCTCACCGAGACGGGTCTTCAGCAGTGCCTCGGCGAAGTGCTGCCCCCACACCATGATCGAGGTCGTGATCAGTCCCAGGGTGACCATGTGCACCAGCAGCCAGCGCGACTGCGGGATCCACTGATGGATCAGCACCACCACGATCAGCGCCGCCATCCACCACATCACCGGCCGCGAGGCTCGACGGTGCCAGGCGTCCCGACCTCCGCGGGAGGCTCCCGCGTCGATCCCGGTGAGGGCCCGACGGCGGTGACGGAGTCCGTCGAGCGTGCGGCCGACCAGTTCTGAGGAGAGATCGGCC
>JAKDUN010000156.1 GCA_030457675.1 Brachybacterium sp.
GCGAGCGGCTGCAGGTCGAGCTCGACGGCGACCGGCTGGTGATCGTGGACCGCGTGGAGTGACTCCCGCCGCGAGGGCTCAGGGGCGGCGACCGCTCCAGGGATCGGTGGTGTGCTCGCTGAGCAGCACCTCGAGGCCCGGGAGCACGGAGGTCAGCAGCTTCTCGGCGAGGGGCAGCCAGAGCGCCTCGCTCGCGGCGTGCGGCACATCGATCAGCGCCGGCACCGCGGCGGGGTCGGCGGCCGATTCCAGATGCTCGAGCGCAGGGTGGTGGCGCAGATCCGAGGTGATGTAGACATCGGCCTCGGCGGCGACGGCCGCCTCGAGGAAGGAGTCGCCGGCCCCGGGGCAGACGGCGACCGTGGCCACCCTCCGGTCGGCATCGCCGGTGTGCAGGATCCCGCGGGCGGTGGCCGGCACGCGGTCCGCGATCATGGCGGCCAGCTCCCCCACGGTGGTGGGGACGGGCAGGGAGCCGACGGCGCCCAGGCCGAAGCGGCGAGAGCCGTGCTCGGCCTCCTCGATCGTCTCCCCGGGCAGCAGCGGCTGCGCCTCCTGCAGGTCCAGCAGCTCCAGCCAGGCACCGACCGTGCCGCGGGTGGAGCGGTCCACGTTCGTGTGCCCGCACCACAGGGCGGTTCCCTGGCGCAGCAGATGCGTGACCACCGCGCCCTTGCCCTCGTCGGCCGGCAGGAAGCTCGCCCCCCGCAGCAGCAGCGGATGGTGTGTGACCAGCAGCTCCGCGCCGCGGTCGACGGCCTCGCGGGCGACCGCGAGGGTCGGGTCCACCGCGAGCAGCACCCGCTGCACCGCGGCGGTCCGCTCCCCCAGCACCAGGCCCGCCCGGTCCCAGGGCTCCGCCCAGTGAAGGGGGTAGGCGGCTTCGAGGGTCCCGGTCACGGAGCCGACGCTCTGCTGTGCGGTCATCATGCTCACGCTCCCAGGGCGCGGGTCTCCACCAGCGCCGCCTGATAGGCCTTCCAGGGCATCAGCACGCACTTGACCCGGGCAGGGAACTTCGCTGCGCCCAGCAGTGCGATGCCGTCGCCGATGAGGTCCTCGTCCCCCTCGACCCGGCCGCGAGAGCCCATCGCCTCCTCGAAATGGGCTCGGACGGGCTCGACCTCGGTGACGGTCCGCCCGATCAGCAGGTCGGCCATGATCGAGGCGGCAGCGCGGCTCATGGCGCAGCCGACGGCGTCGTAGGAGACGTCCTCGATGCGCTCGGCGCCGTCCGCGGACAGCTGCAGGCGCAGCGTGATCTCGTCCCCGCAGGTGGGGTTCACGTGGTGGACCTCGGCCCCGAATGGTTCGCGCAGCCCGGCGTGCAGAGGTCGTTTGTCGTGCTCGATGACGAGCTCGGTGTACAGGGCGGAGAGGTGGGTGCTCATGAGAAGGATCCGAAGAAATCGACGGTGTGGGCGACGCCCGCGACGAGGGCGTCGACCTCGGCGGCGGTGGTGTGGACGGAGAAGCTGGCGCGGGTGGTGCCGTGCAGGCCGAAGCGGCGGTGCAGCGGCCAGGCGCAGTGGTGGCCCACCCGGACCTGCAGGCCGAGCGAGTCCAGCACCTGTCCGACGTCGTGCGGGTGCCGGCCGGCGACGTCGAAGGAGACCGCACCGGTGCGCTGCGGGGAGGCGGCCGGACCGATGATCCGTACCCCGTCGATGCCGGCGAGACCGGTCAGCGCCTGCTGGGTGAGCGCCTGCTCATGGGCGGCGACTGCTTCCATGCCCAGCGCGTCGAGATAGTCGCAGGCGGCGGCCAGGCCGACGGCCTGGGAGATCGGCGGGGTGCCGGCCTCGAAGCGGGCGGGCGGCTCCGCATAGGTGCTGTGGTCCATGTGGACGATCTCGATCATCGAGCCGCCGGTGAGGAAGGGCGGCATCTGCTCGAGCAGCTCGTAGCGGCCCCACAGCACGCCGATGCCGGTGGGGCCGAGCATCTTGTGCCCGGACAGGGCGACCAGGTCGACCCCGAGCGTCGACACGTCGACGGGCATGTGGGGCGCGGACTGCGCGGCGTCGAGCACTGTCAGGGCGCCCACGGAGCGGGCGGCCTCGACCAGGCGCTCCACGGGGTTCACGGTGCCCAGCACATTGGACTGGTGGGTGAAGGCGATGACCTTGGTGCGCTCGGTGACCAGGGACCCGAGCTCTGAGTCATCGAGGGTGAAGTCCTCGGCCATCGGGATCCAGCGCACGGTGGCCCCGGTGCGGCGGGCGAGCTCCTGCCAGGGCACCAGGTTCGCGTGGTGCTCCATCTCGGTCACCAGGATCTCGTCGCCCTCGCGCACCCGCAGGCGCTCGGGCGTGGAGCCGTCCCCGATGCCGAGGGAATGGGCGATGAGGTTCAGCGCCTCGGTGGCGCTCTTGGTGAAGACCACCTCGTCCGGAGAGGGCGCACCGAGGAAGTCCGCGACCCGTTCGCGGGCGTCCTCATAGGCATCGGTCGCTGCGCCCGCCATGCGATGTGCGCCACGCTTGACCGCGGCGTGGTCGTGGGTGAGATAGGCGACTTCCGCATCGAGCACCTGGCGCGGCCGCTGCGAGGTGGCGCCCCCGTCGAGGTAGATCATCGGGGTGTCCGGATCGAGCATGCGGGACAGGATCGGGAAGTCGGCGCGGATCGCCTCGACGTCGAACTCTCTGCTGGGTGCACTCACCTGCGCGGCTCCTCCTTCGCTTCAGCCCTGCCGGGGCTGCGCGGGGTGCGCAGCGGACCGGTGCTGGGGGCGGGGCCAGTCTAGGTCCCCTCCCAGGAAGGGGCTCGGATCGTGAGACCCTGTGCACGGGCGGCATCCGCCGCCGTCCCGCATCCGATCCTCGGACCGTCCGGAGGCAGCGCCATCGACACCCTCATCCTGCTCGCCCTGTTCGTGGCGATCCTGGTCTCCGTGGTCGTGCTCATCGGCCGGCTGCTCGTGCGGCGGCGCGAGGAGCGCGAGCGCTGGGAGGCCGACGGCCGCCCGGAGCCGGTCCCCCGCACTGCCGAGCAGAAGGAGCAGGACCGGAAGACCGCGATCACCTGGGGCTGCCTGCTGCTCGCCGTGCCGGTCGCACTGGTGCTGCTGTATACCGTGACCCGCTGAGCCGCCGGCACTCCCCGTGCATGCGAAAGCGCCCCGGTTCTGCACCATCGGTGCAGGCCGGGGCCTTTTCTGTGGTGGGTCGTGAGGGGCTCGAACCCCCGACCTTCTGGGTGTAAACCAGACGCTCTGACCAACTGAGCTAACGACCCGGGCGGGGGCGGACCCCCGTGACCGCGGCGGCGGTCAGTTGGTGCGGCTGGCCAGGCGGGTGCCGGTCCAGTCCGGGGCCAGGTTCATCGAGCTCATGACCCGCAGGCCGGCGACTCCCGCGCACTCCTGGATCTCGCCGGGCATCACGTGTCCGTCGCGGCCCGCCTTCGGGGTCAGCACCCACACCGGGGCGCCGGCTTCGATGTTGCGCAGTGTGTCGACCATGGCGTCGGTGAGGTCGCCGTCGCCATCGCGCCACCAGAGCACGACAGCGTCCACGATCTCCTGGGTGTCCTCGTCCTCGAGCTCCTCGCCGACGAGGTCCTCGATCGCATCACGCAGATCGAGATCGACATCATCGTCGTAGCCGATCTCCTGCACGATCTGTCCCGTGGTGAAGTTCAGCGCCTCGGACAGGGAGCTGGACGAAGGGGCGTCGGACGACGGTGACAAGAAAGGACTCCTCACAAACGGTGGCAAAGCAGGGACACGCCGAGACCATGAGGGCACAGTGCCCCGAGGTCCGATGGCGCGCAGCTGAGTCTATGTCACGTCACACCGGTGCGCATCACGGAACAAGAGTCCCGCAGGACAAGAGCCCAGAAGGATACGTCCCGGGCCGGCGATGTCCTGTGTGTCACAGAGGAGAGGGGAGTGTGAAGGTCCCGTGTCGCCACGGCGACGGTAGGCTGGAGCGCACCGAGGCCGAAGGAGCCGGGCCCACCGGCGATTCTCAGCTCCCACGGCCGGTCCGTCGCCTCCCGTAGAGAGAAGGACAGTGTGACTTCGCACGACACTCCTCGTCCCATCGGCATCAACCTGCCGAGCCATGCCCAGGATCCGGATCCGGAAGAGACCCGGGAATGGTTGGATTCGTTCGACGGTCTCGTCGAGCATCGCGGCGCCGATCGCGCCTCCGAGATCGTCCAGAGCGTCATCCAGCGCGCGCGCGAGGACGACATCCACCTCCCCGAATCGCTGACCACGGACTACGTGAACACCATCCCGGTCGAGCAGCAGCCGGAGTATCCCGGTGACGCCGAGCTCGAGAAGGAGCTGCGCAACATCAACCGCTGGAACGCGGCGATGGTCGTGCATCGCGCCCAGGCGCCCGGCATCGGCGTCGGCGGCCACCTCTCCAGCTACGCCTCGATCGCCACCATGTACGAGGTCGGCTTCAACCACTTCTTCCGCGGACGCAACCACCCCGGCGGCGGCGACCACGTCTTCTTCCAGGGTCACGCCTCCCCCGGCATCTACTCGCGCGCGTTCATGATGGGCCGCCTCTCCCAGGAGGACCTCGACGGCTTCCGCCAGGAAGTCTCCAGCGAGCACGGCATGCCCTCCTACCCGCATCCCCGCGCGATGAAGGACTTCTGGGAGTTCCCGACCGTGTCGATGGGCATCGGCCCGGTCGCCGCGATCGAGCAGGCCAGCTTCGACCGCTACCTCCACCACCGCGGCCTGAAGGACACCAGCGAGCAGCACACCTGGGCGTTCCTCGGCGACGGCGAGATGGACGAGGTGGAGTCCCGCGGCGCCTTGCACATCGCCGCCAAGGAGCACCTGGACAACCTCACCTTCGTCGTCAACTGCAACCTGCAGCGCCTGGACGGCCCGGTGCGCGGCAACGGCAAGATCATCCAGGAGCTGGAGAGCCAGTTCCGCGGTGCCGGCTGGAACGTCATCAAGGTGATCTGGGGCGACGGCTGGGATCCGCTGCTGGAGAATTCCACCGACGGTGCGCTCATCGACCTGATGAACGCCACTCCCGATGGCGACTACCAGACCTACCGCGCCGAGGACGGCGCCTTCATCCGCGACAACTTCTTCGGCCGCGATCCGCGCACCAAGGCGCTCGTGGAGGATCTCTCCGACGAGGACATCTGGTGGAAGCTCAACCGCGGCGGCCACGATTCGAAGAAGATCTACTCCGCGTTCAAGCAGGCCACCGAGAGCAACGGCAAGCCCACCGTGATCCTCGCCCACACCGTCAAGGGCTACCGCCTGGGCAAGAACTTCGCCGGCCGCAACGCGACCCACCAGATGAAGAAGTTCACCCCGGAGGACCTCAAGGCGCTGCGGGACACCCTGCGCATCCCGGTCAGCGACGAGCAGCTCGAGGCCGGCAGCGTCTATGACGCGCCGTTCTACCTGCCGGAGGACGACGCGCCGGTCATGAAGTACCTCAAGGAGCGCCGCGCGGCCCTGGGCGGTCCGGTGCCCTCCCGCCGCACCGAGCACAAGCCGTTGAACCTGCCCGGGGACAAAGCGTACGAAGTCGTCAAGCGCGGTTCCGGCAAGCAGGAGATCGCCTCCACGATGGCGCTGGTGCGCCTGCTGAAGGACCTCATGCGGGACAAGGAGACCGGCAAGCGCTGGGTGCCGATCGTCCCCGACGAGGCCCGCACCTTCGGCATGGATTCGCTGTTCCCGACGGCGAAGATCTACAACCCCGACGGGCAGAACTACCTGTCCGTGGACCGCGACCTGCTGCTGGCCTACAAGGAGTCCACCTCCGGCCAGATCAAGCACATGGGCATCAACGAGATCAGCTCCACCGCGGCCTTCACCGCGGCCGGCACCTCGTACGCCACGCACGATCTCCCGATGATCCCGTTCTACATCTTCTACTCGATGTTCGGGTTCCAGCGCACCGGCGACTTCTTCTGGGCCGCCGGCGATCAGATGGCCAAGGGCTTCGTGATCGGTGCGACCGCCGGCAAGACCACGCTCGCCGGTGAGGGCCTGCAGCACATGGACGGCCACTCGCCGATCATCGCTGCGACCAATCCGGGCGCGGTCATCTACGACCCGACCTACGGGTACGAGCTGGGCCACATCATCCGCGACGGCCTGCAGCGCATGTACGGCGAGGACGACCGCGTCAGCGAGGTCTTCTACTACATCACCGTCTACAACGAGCCGATGGTGCAGCCGAAGGAGCCCGAGGACCTGGATGTCGAGGGTCTGCTCAAGGGCATGTACCAGCTCGAGCCCAAGCCCGAGGGCGAGGGTCCCGAGGCACAGCTGCTCGCCTCCGGCGTCGGCGTCCCGTGGGCTCTGCACGCCCGCGAGATCCTCTCCGAGAACTGGGGCGTCAAGGCCAACGTCTGGTCCGTGACCTCGTGGACCGAGATGCGCAAGGAAGCCCAGGAGGTCGAGAAGCACAACCTCCTGAACCCCGAGGATCAGCAGACTCCCTGGATCACCCAGCGCCTCGAGGGCTTCGAGGGCCCGTTCGTCGCCACCTCCGACTACGACTTCATGGTCCCGGACATGATCCGAGAGTGGATCCCGGGCAAGTACGGCGTGCTAGGGGCCGATGGCTGGGGCTTCTCGGACACCCGTCCCGCCGCCCGTCGCCACCTGAAGATCGATGCGCACTCGATGGTCGTCAAGGCCCTCCAGCTGCTCGCCCAGGAAGGCAAGGTCGACCCCTCGGTGGTCCGCCAGGCCATCGACAAGTACGACCTGACGAACGTGAACGCCGGCCAGTCCGGCTCGTTCGGCGGCGAGTCCTGATCACCCCACCGGGCCATCCCTCCTGCGGGAGGGGCG
>JAKDUN010000157.1 GCA_030457675.1 Brachybacterium sp.
ACTTCCCGACGGGGGAGTACCCCGCCGAATCGGTCGAGGAGATCACGCAGCTGGTCGAGGAGGCGGACACCGCGGCGCTGGAGGCGAACCTCGGCGGCCAGGTGCTGCAGAGCTCGGAGATCCCCTTCGGCGCCGGCGAGATCATCGGCGTGATCGTCGCCCTGCTCATCCTCGCGATCGTGTTCCGTTCCCTGGTGCCCGCGGTCATCCCCATCATCACCGCGATCGTCGGCGTCGGTGTCTCGATGCTCGCCCTGGTCGCGCTCTCCGCCGGGATCGACATCCCCTCGGTGACCACCGCGCTGGGGGCGATGCTCGGGCTCGCCGTCGGCATCGACTACGCCCTGTTCATCCTCTCCCGCCACCGCGACCAGCTCAGCCAGGGCGATGACGTCCGCGAATCGATCGGCAAAGCCCTGGCCACCTCCGGCAGCGCCGTGATCTTCGCCGGCATGACCGTGATCGTCGCCCTGGTGGGCCTGTTCATCACCGGCATCCCCTTCCTCACCGTCATGGGCGTGGCCGCCGCCGCGACCGTCGCCGTGTCCGTGGTGGTCGCGCTGACCATGCTCCCGGCGATGATGGCGATCCTCGGCGAACGGCTTCGGCCCCGCCGGATCCGCCGGGCGATGGCGGACAACGGCGGCGTGCTGCCGGCCCCGGACCCCGAGGCACGGCCCCGCCGCAGCCTGGGCCGTACCTGGGTGCGCCTGGTGACCAAGGTGCCCGCCCTGACGATCCTGGTGGTGATCGTCGGCGTCGGCGCCCTCGCCGTGCCGATCAAGGACCTCGAGCTCGCACTGCCGGATCTGGGCACCGAGCCCACCGGCACCGCCGCCCGGGACACCTACGACCTGGTGGCCGAGGAGTTCGGCCCCGGCTACAACGGCCCGCTGCTGGTCACGGCCGACATCATCAACACCACCGATCCCCTCGGCGTGGTCGAGGAGCTCGAGAGCGACGTCGCCGCCCTCGATCACGTCAAGGAGATCCAGCTGGCGACCCCGAACCGGGGCGCCGACATGGCCGTGGTGGTGGTGATCCCCGAAGGCGGCCCCACCGACCAGTCCACCAAGGACCTGGTCGCCGAGCTGCGGGACAGCGCCGACGGCTGGGAACGGGACCTGTCGATCTCCGACGTCACCGTCACCGGCGCCACCGCCGTCGGCATCGACGTCACCGACAAGCTCTCCGATGCGCTGCTGCCCTTCGCGCTGTTCGTCGTGGGCCTGTCCCTGATCCTGCTCGCCCTGGTGTTCCGCTCGATCTGGGTGCCGATCAAGGCCTCCGTCGGTTACCTGTTCTCGGTCGCCGCCGCCTTCGGGGTGACCGCGATGGTGTTCGAGTACGGCTGGTTCAACGGCCCGCTGTTCGTCGACGTCAACGGCCCGGTGGTGTCCTTCATGCCGATCATGGTGATGGGAGTGCTGTTCGGCCTGGCCATGGACTACGAGGTGTTCCTGGTCTCGAGGATGCGCGAGGAGTTCGTGCACACCCGCGATGCCCGCGGCGCGATCGAACGCGGATTCACCGCGAACGCCCCGGTGGTCACCGCCGCCGCCCTGATCATGGTCGCGGTGTTCGCCGGCTTCGTCACCTCCGGCTGGTTCATGCTGCAGCCGATCGCCGTCGCACTCGCCGTGGGCGTGCTGGTCGACGCGTTCGTGGTGCGGATGACCTTCGTGCCCGCCGTGCTCGCCCTGCTGGACCGGCATGCCTGGTGGCTGCCGGGATGGCTGTCCCGCGCGCTGCCCACGGTCGATGTCGAGGGTGAGGGCCTGGCGGCGGTGCTCGAGCACCGCCGCTGGACCGAGGAGCACGGCGAGCATGCGCTCCGCCTCCAGGACACCGGCGCCCCGCTGCTGGACGGCCCCGGCAGCCTGGGCCCGCTGACCGGCTCCATCACCCCCGGCACCCTGCTGGTCGTGCGCGCACCGGATGACGCCGCCCGCGGCACCTTCCTCGCGCTCGTCGCGGGACGTCACCGCCCCAGCTCCGGCATCCTCGCCGTCCATGACCGTCTCGCCCCTGATGACATCGCCGCGATCCAGAGCCGCGCCCACTGGATCGGTGCCGGGGAGCAGGTCGCCGCTCGCCTCGCCGGGATCAGCGGGCACGGCGTGAACAAGACCGTCGTCGTCATCGAGCAGATCGGGGACCTCGCGCACGCCGCCGCGACCGACGACATGCTCATCGAGCGCCTCGATGCGCTGCTCGGGGCCGGGGCCACGGTGATCGTCGGCTCCCGCAAGGGCCATCCCATCGACGCTGAACGCCACCTCCACAGCACGCTGCGCTCCCCGGACCGACTGCGCGCCCTGTCCGTCCAGCGCTCCGCCGCGTCGACCCTCGAAGGAGCCCACGCATGAACCGCCTGTCGCACCCCCGCACCCTCATCGTCGTCCTGGTGCTGCCGCTGCTGGTGGTGGGTCTGGGCATGTGGGCCCTCAGCGGCCGCGTGGACCGCCTCGACTCCGTGCCCGCCGCCGTGGTGAACCTCGATGCGGGCGCCGAGATCGAGGACGCCGACGGCGAGGTCCAGACCGTGCCCTTCGGCCGGCTGCTGACCGGTGCGCTCACCCAGCCCGGCACCGTCGAAGGACAGGAGATCCCGGAGACCACCGGTTTCGACTGGCAGCTGACCAGTATGGACGATGCCGAGCAGGGCCTCGAGGACGGCTCCTACTCCGCCGTCGTGGTGATCCCGGAGGACTTCTCGGCGCACCTGGCCACGATCGGCACCCCGGAGGCCTCGCAGGCGATCCTCGAGGTCACCACCAACGACGCCAGCGGCCAGATCAACGCCCTGGTGGGCACCGCGGTTGCCGAGGCCTCCGCCTCCACCGTGGGCGGCCAGATGGCCGAGCAGTACCTCGACGGCCTCTACCTCGGCTTCAACGACCTCCAGGACGGCTTCTCGGACTCCGCGGACGGCGCGCGGGAGCTCGCCGACGGCACCTCCGAGGTCGACGAGGGCACCTCCGACCTCGCCGACGGCACCCGCACCCTGGCCGAGGGCACGGACGAGGCGGCCGAGGGGGCACGGCAGTTCTCCGGCGGGGTGTGGTCCTTCGCCGACGGCACGTGGCAGGTGGCCGGTGGGACCCGCGAGCTCGCCGACGGCCTTGACGACCTGGCCACCGGCGCCGAGGACCTCGCCGACGGCGCCACCGGGCTCCAGCAGGGCATGCACGGCACCGACGAGCAGCCGGGACTGCTCGACGGCGCCGAGCAGCTGGCCGCGGGGGTCGAGGGCGACGGCACCTCTGAGAACCCCGGCCTCGTCGCCGGAGCTGATCAGCTCGCCACCGGTCTCGAGCAGTTCGCGGGCGGCGTCGCCCAGACCGGTGAGGCGGTCTCCGGCGACGGCACCGCCGAGAACCCAGGCCTGGCTCCCACTGCGCAGAACGTCGCCGCGGGCACTGCAGAGCTCGGCCAGGGCGCGCAGCAGGCGGCCGACGGCCTGTCCGGTACCGACGAGCAGCCCGGCCTCGCCCAGGCCGCCGAGGGCGTGGTCGCCTACAGCTCCTCGGCCGAGGACATCGCCACCGGCCTCGACACGATCCTCGACGGTGACGGCACCGCCCAGAACCCGGGTATGTCGACGCTGTCCGGCTCGATGGAGGAGTCCGCCTGCGCGCTCGCCGAGCGCTACCCCGATGACCCGCAGGCCCAGGGCCTGTGCGAGCAGGCCAAGGGCATGACCGGCTACGCCGCCGGGGTGGATGACGCCGCCGCCGGCCTGGACACGGTCGTGGGCGGCGCCGGCCCCCCCCCCCAACCCGGCCGGGCCGCCACCGCGCCGGGCGTGGGCGGGGGCGCGGCCCCCCCCGGGGCCGGCGGCCAGCAGCTCGCCGACGGCCTCAACGGCACCGATCAGCAGCCGGGCCTGGTCCAGGGCACCCAGGCAATGGTGACCTACTCCGAGGGCATCGAGACCGCCTTCACCGGGGACGGCACCGCCGAGAATCCGGGCCTGACCGCCTCCGCCGAGCAGCTCGCCACCGGTGCCCGCACCAGTGCCGACGGCTCCGGGCAGCTGGTCACCGGGGTGACCGGGCTGCGGGACGGCCTGGTGCAGTATTCCGACGGCGTGGATCAGCTCGCTGAGGGCGCCGATCAGCTGGCCGAGGGCGCCCGCGCCAGCGCCGACGGTGCCGAGGAGCTCGCCGACGGCACCGGTGAGCTGGCCCAGGGTGCGGACGACCTCGGCACCGGCGCGGACCAGCTGGCCGACGGCACGGACGAGCTCGCCGAGGGCACCTCGGATCTCGCTGACGGCAGCGAGGAGCTGGCCGAGGGCACCGACCAGCTCGCCGATGGCAGCGATGAGCTGGCCGAGGGGCTGGCCGAGGGAGCGGACTCCGTGCCGACCTATTCCGAGTCGGAGCGCGCCCGGATGGGCGAGATGGCCGCCGCCCCGGTCGGGACCGAGGTGGAGCGGCAGAACGAGGCCAGCGGTGCGGACACCGCCACCTTCCCGTTCGTCGCCGGGCTCGCGCTGTGGCTGGGCGCCTTCGGCACCTTCCTGCTGCTGCCGGCCCTGCGGCGCCGGCTGCTGGACCGGGCACTGCCGATGTGGCAGGTCGTGCTGCGCTCCCTGGCACCGGCGCTGCTGATCGCGGTGGTGCAGTCCGTCGCGGTGCTGTCGGTGCTCACCGCCATCGGCATCGCGCCCATCTCCCCGCTCACGGTGGGCGTGGTGACCCTGGCCGGTGCGGTGATGTTCGCGGCCCTGCACCAGGGCCTGCTGACGGTGCTCGGTGCGCGCCTCGGTCGGATCGCCTCGATCGTGCTGATGGTGCTGCAGGTGGTGACGCTGGTGGGGATCCTGCCGGTGGAGACCGCGCCGGAGCTGCTGCAGTCGCTCAGCTCCTTGATGCCGCTGTCGATCGTGACCCAGGGCCTGGTGCATGCCGCGCTCGGCGGCACCCTGGTCAGCACCGCCAGCACCCTGCTGGCGATCCTCGCCTGGACGGCGGTCTCGCTGGTGGCGACGCTGGTGGCCTCGCGCCGGGCACGGCTGGTGGAACGCTCCGAGCACGTGGGAGCCCGGCCGGTCCCGGCGCTGGCCTGAGCCACCTGCTCATTGGAAGTCCCTGGACCGGCCCGCCGCGGCCAGGTCCAGGGGCGTCACGTCGTCGGCGACCAGGTTCACCGCGCCGCTGCGGTTCTCCACGATGCCGCGCAGCGTGATCGCCCGGGCGGTGCGCAGCAGGGCCCGGTGCCGCACCCAGAACCCCTGGGAGCAGACCACGTTGAGGATCCCGGTCTCGTCCTCGAGGCTGAGGAAGGTGACGTTCCCGGCGGTCGCCGGGCGCTGGCGGTGGGTGATCACCCCGGCCACCCGGATCCGGGTGGAGTCCTCCACCTCGCGAGTGCCGGCGATCGAGAGCACCCCGCCAGCCGTCAGCGGCTCGCGCAGCAGTGCCATCGGGTGGTCGTCCAGGGTGATGCCGGTGGCCCAGGCATCGGCCGTGGCGAGCTCCGCCTCGCTCATCCCCGGCAGCATCGGTGCCTGCGCGCCGACGGCGAGATGCGGCAGGGTGCCCGGGGACTCCTGGGCGGCGGCGCCCGCGGCCCACAGCGCCTGCCGGCGCGAGCTCGCCAGCGCGTCCAGCGCCCCGGCGGTGGCCAGCGCTTCGAGCTGCCGGGCGGTCAGCCGCACCCGGCGGGCCAGATCCGGGACCGAGACGAAGGCCCCGCCGCGTTCCCGCTCTCCGGTGATCGCCTCCGCGGTCTCGGCGCTGATCCCCCGCACCTGATCCAGGCCCAGCCGGATCACCGGACCGGCCGTCGCGGTCTCCCCCTGGACCTGCTCCCGCGGCGGATCCACCCGGTACCCGAGATGCTCCTCGTCGGTCTCCAGATCCGTGCGGGCACGGCTTGTGAGCACGTCCGGGCCGCGGGTGAGCACGCCGTGCCGGCGAGCATCGGCGACCAGCGACTGCGGGGAGTAGAAGCCCATCGGCTGGGCCCGCAGCAGCGCCGCGGTGAACGCCGCCGGATAGTGGCACTTCAGGTACGAGCTCGCGTAGACGAGGTACGCGAAGGAGTAGGCGTGGGACTCGGGGAAGCCGTAGTTGGCGAAGGCGAGCAGCTTGCGGTGGACTCCGTCGGCCTCCTCCCCCACGATCCCGTGCGCCGCCATCCCCTCGAACAGGGCGTCGGAGAGCTCGAGCATCTTCTGGGTGGAGCGCTTGGAACCCATCGCCCGGCGCAGCTGATCGGCCTGGGAAGGAGTGAAGTCGGCGACGTCGACCACCATCTGCATCAGCTGCTCCTGGAACAGCGGGATCCCGAGCGTGCGGCCCAGCGACTTCTCCAGTCGCGGATGGAGGAAGGTGACCGGCTCCTCCCGGTTCCGGCGCCGGATGTAGGGGTGCACGGAGCCGCCCTGGATGGGGCCGGGACGGATCAGCGCCACCTCCACCACCAGGTCGTAGAACTCCCGTGGCCGCAGCCGGGGCAGGGTGGAGATCTGCGCGCGGGACTCCACCTGGAACACGCCCACGCTGTCGCCCTCGCACAGCATGTCGTAGACCGCGGTGTCCTCCTGCGGCAGGGTGCGCAGCTCGAAGTGCTGGCCGTGATGCTCGCCGATGATCCGCAGCGCATGGTCCAGCGCCGTGAGCATCCCCAGCCCCAGCAGGTCGAACTTCACCAGCCCCACGTCGGCGCAGTCGTCCTTGTCCCACTGCAGCACGGACCGGTTCCCCATCGCGGCCCACTGCACCGGGCACACCTC
Source organism: Brachybacterium sp. (assembly GCA_030457675.1). GTDB lineage: Bacteria > Actinomycetota > Actinomycetes > Actinomycetales > Dermabacteraceae > Brachybacterium. The sequence goes on from JAKDUN010000157.1 coordinate 6,749, forward strand.
GATCACCGGGCGGTCCGCGAGCACCATCCCGC
>JAKDUN010000158.1 GCA_030457675.1 Brachybacterium sp.
CTGAGCGACGTGCTGTGAGCCTGCGAAGGGCAGGAGCTCCGCGCCCCGGACACCGATTGGCCCCTGACGACCTATCCGCCATCGACGAATAGGTCCTCCGGGCACAATGCTGCAAGCTGCCGCAGAGCGGGCCGGCGCAGAGCGGGCCGGCACGCAGCAGGCCCACCGCGCAGAGCGGGCGGGGGCCGGGTGCCCCGGCCCGCCCAGCGGATCAGGCGTTCAGCGGATCGCCGCCGGGCTGCTCGTCGCCCTTGGAGGTGCCGAGGGCGAGCTCGATACGCTCGCCGATGGTGGTGTCGATGTTCTTCCAGTACTGCAGCGCCTTGCTCAGCACCGGCTCCTCGACGGTGCTCAGGCCACCGGAGACGGTCTCGACCAGCTGGTCGCGCTGGGCGTCGTCGAAGACCTCGCGCACCAGGATGCCGGGCTGGACGAAGTCGCCGTCCTCCGCGTGCAGGGTGTAGGCGGCGCGGACCAGCTCGCCGTCGGCCTCCCAGCCGTTGTCGACCGGGCCCTGCTCGTCCTGGTAGGCACGACCGTAGGAGTTCGGCGCGTAGACCGGCGCATCACCGGAGTGCAGAAACTCCATGTGCCCCTCCTTGTCATAGGAGTTGGTGGGCACGATCGGCTGGTTCACCGGGAGCTGGTTGAAGTTGGTGCCGATGCGGTGACGCTGCGCGTCCGGGTAGGAGAAGACCCGGCCCAGCAGCATCTTGTCCGGGGAGACGCCCGTGCCGGGCACGGTGTTGCTGGGGCTGAAGGCGGCCTGCTCGATCTGCGCGAAGTGGTTGAGCGGGTTCTTGTTCAGCGTGAAGCGGCCGACCTTGATCAGCGGGTAGTCCTTGTGGGACACCGTCTTGGTGAGGTCGAAGATGTTGAAGCGGTAGGTCTTCGCGTCCTCGTACGGGATCACCTGGACGGACATGGTCCAGCTGGGGTTCTCGCCGCGCGCGATCGCGTCGAAGAGGTCCCGGCGGTGGTAGTCGCTGTCGGAGCCGGCGAGCTGCTCCGCCTCCTCGTTGCTGAGGAACTCCAGGCCCTGCTCGGTGTGGAAGTGGTACTTGATCCAGAACTTCTCGCCGGACTCGTTGACCCACAGGTAGGTGTGCGAGCCGTAGCCGTTCATGTGCCGCCAGGACCTCGGCAGGCCGCGCTCGCCCATGAGGTAGGTGACCTGGTGCGCGGACTCGGGCGAGTTGCTCCAGAAGTCCCACTGCATGGTGTTGTCCCGCAGGCCGGAGTCCGGGGTGCGCTTCTGGGAGTGGATGAAGTCGGGGAACTTCATCGGATCGCGCAGGAAGAAGATCGGGGTGTTGTTGCCGACGATGTCGAAGTTGCCCTGCTGGGTGTAGAACTTCAGCGCGAAGCCGCGCACATCGCGCCAGGTGTCGGGCGAGCCGAGCTCACCGGCGACGGTGGAGAAGCGGGCCAGCATCGGGGTCTTGCGACCCTTCTGGAACAGGTCGGCCTTGGTGTACTGCGAGACGTCCTCGGTCACCTCGAGCTCGCCGAAGGCGCCGGAGCCCTTCGCATGGGGGCTGCGCTCCGGGACGCGCTCGCGGTCGAAGCGGGCGAGCTTCTCGACCAGGGCGACGTCGTGCAGCATCAGCGGGCCGTCGGCGCCGACGCTCAGCGAATGCGCATCGGACTCGCGGGGAGCACCGGACTCGGTGGTGCTCGGGATCGTGGGATCGAAGTCGGTCATCTGCATCTCCTGTGTGGTGGGGGATTCTGACAAGTCGTAAGGAAAAGTCTGGACAGTGGTGCCCGGCGAGGAGGCGGAGGGCCTCCGGCAGGGATCAGGGGGTGGCGGGTGCGGCGCGCCCGGCCGGGGCGACGGTCTTCGTCGCCTGGCAGTCCGAGCAGACACCGCGGTAGACGACATCCGCGATCTCGACGTCGAACCCCAGGGCATCGTGCGGGACCAGGCAGGGCGCCTCCCCCACCGCGCAGGCGACGTCCTCGAGCCGGCCGCACTCGCGGCAGACCAGGTGGTGGTGATTGTCGTGACGGTGCAGCTCGTACTGCATGCTGCGCCCGCCCACGGCGACCCGGCGCAGCAGCTCCGCGTCGGAGAGGGCATTGAGGACGTCGTAGACCGCCTGGCGGGACACGGTCCCCAGGCGCTCGCGGACATCATGGGCGATGGTCTCTGCATCGGCATGCGGATGCGCCTCGACCGCCGCCAGCGTCGCGAGCCGAGGGGCGGTCACGCGCAGGCCCGCGCCCCGGAGGGCGGAGGTGCGGTCGACGGTCGTCATGGCACCACCATAGCGCTCTTTCTGGACAGAACCAAGAAAGCGTCTCGGCCCAGACAGCGCAGCGGGGCGAGCGGCGGAGGATGCCGCCGATCACACCCTGGCCGCCGCTCCGGGGTCCTGCGTCGCGAACTTGCCTCCGCTGACGTGGAGCAGCGCCCCGGTGATGTAGTCGGAGAGGTCGCTCGCCAGGAACAGGCAGAGGTTGGCCACGTCCTCCGGCAGCCCCCAGCGTCGGATGCTCAGCTGATCCAGCTTGGTCGAGGCCGCCGCGTCGTCGAGCGCGGAGAAGCCGTTCATGGCGGTGGGGATCATGCCGGGGGCATAGGCGTTGACCGTGATCCCCCAGGGACCGAGCTCGCTCGCGAGCACCCGGGTCATCTGCACGACCGCGGCCTTCGAGGCGCCGTAGGCGGCGGCGTCCACGCTGGGGATGACCGCCGCGAACGAGGCGGCGTTGATGATCCTCCCCGCGCCCTGCCGCTTCATCAGAGGGATCACGGCCTGGCAGGTGTTCAGCACTCCGCGCACGTTGACCGCGAAGACCCGGTCCCACAGCCCGGGATCGAAGCTCTCCAGCGGGCCCTCCGCGTTGATCCCGGCGTTGTTGATCAGCACGTCGAGCCGCCCGAACGTCTCATCGACCCTCGCGATCGCCTCGCGCACCTGCGCCGGATCGGTGATGTCGCAGGTCAGCGCCAGGTCGGCGAGGGACTCCTCGCGCAGCTCGGCGAGCGCACCGGCATCGAGGTCGAGGGCGACCACATGCGCACCTTCGCGGTGGAAGGTCTGCGCGATGGTGCGGCCGATCCCGCGGCCGGCACCGGTGACGAGCACGACGCGCCCGGACAGGTCGATCTGCATGCTTCTCCTCGGATCGGGGCGCGGCAGCGCGGGTGCGCTCTACGCTGGGCGGGACCCGGCAGTGGGTCCACGAACACCTGATCTCAGCCTCGCCTCTGTGCCCGGCGGGGTCAAGGCAATGGGAGGAGATGGCGATGGAGGCACGCACCGTGTGGGTGACCGGCGCGGGGTCGGGAATGGGCAGGGCCGCGGCGCTCGCCGCGGCGCGGGACGGCCGTCCGGTCGCGCTCTCCGGGAGGCGCGCACAGCGGCTCGAGGAGGTGGCCGCGGAGATCCGGGCCGACGGGGGCACCGCCCTGGCGGTGCCGCTGGACGTCACGGACCGCACCGCGGTGGGCCCGGCCGCCGCCAGGATCGAGGAGGAGCTCGGCGGGATCGAGGCGCTGGTGCTGTCCGCAGGGCTGAACACACCGCACCGCTACTGGCGCGACCAGGATCTCGAGGAGTTCGCCGCCATCACCGAGACCAACCTGCTCGGGCCGGTCGCCGTCATCGACGCGGTCCTGCCCGGCATGCGCGATCGGGGCGCCGGCACGATCGTGCTCATCTCCTCGTACGCGGCCTGGCGCTTCTCCCCCGATGCGGGGACCGCGTACAGCGCCTCGAAGGCGGCCCTCGGCCCGCTGGCGGCGATGCTGAACACGCAGGAGAACCGGCACGGCATCCGGGCCTGCCACCTCTGCCCCGGGGACGTGGACAGCGACTTCCTGGAGCAGCGGCCGCGCGTGCCCGGCGCTGCGGACAGAGCCGTGATGCTCGCCGCCGAGGACGTCGGCCGAGCGGTGTCGTTCGTGCTGACCAGCCCGCCGCACGTGGTCATCGACGAGCTGGTGATCAGTCCCGCGAAGCCGCAGGCGTGAGAGGACGACGCAGGAGGCGTGACACGCGAGAGGCCCCGCTCCTGTGTTCTCACAGGTGCGGGGCCTCTCACGCATGGAGCCGCCTGCCGGAATCGAACCGGCGACCTATTCATTACGAGTGAATCGCTCTACCGACTGAGCTAAGGCGGCGCGCCCGTCGCAGGCGACGGACCGGTTCACTGTACGTGACCTGCACGGGCCCGCGCAAAGGAGAGCGGGGCGATCCCCGTCACGCTGCGCCGGTCATGCTCAGCGGACCGCGCTCAGCAGGTCAACCCGTCCTCCGGCACCGCCCCCTCGAGCAGGTACGCATCGACCTGCTCCTCGATGCAGCCGCCGGAGCGACCGTAGGCGGTGTGCCCGTTGCCCTCGAAGGTGAGCAGCACCGCGTCGTCGAGCTGCGTGGAGAGGTTCTCGGCCCACGCGTAGGGGGTGGCAGGATCGCCGGTGGTGCCGACGACCACGATCGGCCCGGCCCCCTCGGCGGAGATCGGAGCGGGCTCGCGCAGCGGCGGCACCGGCCAGTGGGAGCAGCCGTCACCGCCCAGCGACGCACCGAAGGTCGGGAACTCCTCCTCCAGCCGCTGCGCCTCCTCCTGGACCCAGGCCTCATCGGCGACGCCGGGATGGTCCAGGCAGTTCACGGCCGTGATCGCGAAGGTGGCATTGGTGCGGTAGCTGCCGTCCGGCTGGCGCTCGGAGGAGAGGTCGGCGATGTTCAGCAGCTGCGCGCCGTCGCCCTTCATCGCGTCGGCCAGGGCCTCGCGACCGGTCTGCCACAGCGCGTCCTCGTACAGCAGCGTGATCACCACCGAGCGCGCCATCGCCCCGGTGATCGGGCGCTCCGGATCACCGGAATCCAGCGCGGACTCGTCGAGGGAGGCGAAGAAGGCGTTCAGCTGCTGCTTCGCCTCCTCCTGTGTGCCCGTGAACGGGCAGGTCGCCACCTGGAGGAGGCAGTCGTCGAGGAAGGCCTCGACCGCGCGCTCGAAACCTTCCGCCTGTCCGGCAGAGATCTCGTTCATGCTCAGCGAGGGATCCATCGCCCCGTCGAGCACGAAGCGGCCCACCCGGTCCGGGTAGAGCTCGGCGTAGCTCGCCCCGAGGTAGGTGCCGTAGGAGTAGCCGAGATAGTCGAGCTGCTCGGAGCCGAGCGCGGCCCGGAGCACGTCCATGTCACGAGCGGCGGAGTAGGTGTCCAGGTAGGGCAGCACCGCACTGGAGTGCGCTTCGCAGGCCTCGGCGATCCGGGCACCCCACTCCTCGGAGAGCTGCGCGGCCTCCTCGGAGCCGGGCTCGGCGGTGGCGGCGAGGTACTCGTCGGTCTCCTCGTCGCTCAGGCACTCCACCCCGGCGGAGCGGTTCACGCCCCGCGGATCGAAACCGACCACGTCATAGGCGGCGCGCACCTCGGGCGAGATCATGAAGGTCGCGCTCTCGAGGAAGTTGACCCCGGACCCGCCGGGGCCGCCGGGGTTGGTGACCAGGGAGCCGGTCCTCTCGCCGCTGGCGGGCAGGCGACCCACCGCGATCTCGATGTCGCCGGCCCCCGGATCGTTCCAGACCAGCGGGACGGTGACGGTGCCGCACTCGAGGTCCTCGCCCTGCACGTCCTCGCACGCGCCCCAGTCGATCTCCTGCCCGTAGTACTCCGCATAGCCGGGGTCCGCGGCGGGGTCGGCGTCCAGGTCCTGGGCGGCGGAGGTCCCGAGCTCATCGAGCGCGGGCCCGTCCTCGGTGGGCGCGGTGGTGGCGGACCCGTCGGGATCCGTCGACTCCCCGCCGTCGGGGCCGGGGTCTATGCCGGTGCACCCCGCGAGCAGCAGGACCGCGGTGGCGGCGCCGGCGGCGAGACGGGACAGCGTGCGGCGGGCGCGAACGGCATGGGTCATGCAGATTTCCTTGTCCGGATGATCGGGGCCGTGACCGGGAGGGCGGGGCACGGACCCGGCTATCTTAGGCCCCCGCCCCGCCCCCAATTCCGGGACGTTCAGCCCACCTCGCGGGAATTCCAGCGCCGGACTCCCAGCGCCGTCGGCAGGATCACCAGCAGCAGCAGGGGCAGCAGCTCGAAGGCGGTGGCGTCCCCGGCGCCCAGCGCCATGGCCGCGGCGTTCAGATCCACCGCGCGGACGATGTCGCTGATCAGCTCCGAGTTGAAGAGCATCGCGAGCCCTCCGGCGGTGCTGATGATGAAGGGCAGGCCGATCGCGGCGATCAGTCCGAGCACCGTGGACTGCAGGAGGATCCCCATAGCCAGACCGATCAGCAGGGCGGCGGCCAGGACCGCGAGCTGGGTGGTGAGCAGGTTCTCGAAGGAGGAGAAGACCGCGCCCTCGCCGATCAGCTCACCGCCGATCCAGGTGGTGGCCGCTGCCAGGCCGATGGACAGCGCCACCAGCATCGCCACCACCACGATGGCGGCGAGGACCTTCGATCCCAGCACCCCGAGCCGTCCGGGGCGCTGCAGGAAGGTGTTCTGGATGGAGCGGTCGGACCACTCCCCGGCCGTGATCATCACCGCGATCACAGGGATGATCAGGCTCAGCGGGAGGCTGAGGACGACGAAGGTGAACTCCACGTCGGCGGTGCCGCCCGGGATGACGGCGGGCTGGATGAGCCCGCCGAGAGCGGCGAAGGCGATGATGGCCAGGACGGAGAGTGCCAGCAGGATGGTGGCACCGCGGGTGTCGAGATAGCTGCGCAGGTCGATAACGGGTCGCATGAGTGAAGTTCCTCGATCTGGTCGGAGAGGGCGGGTCAGCGGATCGGTGCCGAAGCGGGCTCGG
>JAKDUN010000159.1 GCA_030457675.1 Brachybacterium sp.
TCGGCGAAGCTGAACTATGGCATTTGGGACAACGTTCAGCAGCCCGCTATGGAGGAGATCATCGACGCCTTCAATGAGGAGTACCCGAACATTGAGGTAAGCATCACCACGGCTCCGTTCGATCAGTACTTCACCAGGTTGCAGACCCAGGCCGGCAGCGGTGAGATGCCGGATGTGCTGTGGATGAACGGGCCCAACGTTCAGCTCTACGCGAGCGAGGGCATGCTGATGCCGCTGTCGGAACTGCTCGAGGCGGGCGATATCGATCCGGGCAACTATCCCGGTGCGATGAATGAGCTCTACACCATGGAGGGCGAGCAGTACGCGGTGCCCAAGGACTTCGACACCATCGGGCTCTGGTACAACAAGCGCCTGTTCGACGAGGCCGGGGTTGAGTACCCCTCGGACGGGTGGACCTGGGATGACTTCCGCAGTGCCGCGAAGACCATCAGCGACGAACTCGGTGACCAGGGGGTCTATGGATTCGCCGGAGGAGTGGCCAACCAGGCGTTGGTGTACCCGGCCATCATGCAGGCGGGAGGCGAGATCATCTCCGAGGACGGCACCACCTCCGGATACGACAGCTCGGAGGCGCGGCAGGCGTTCCAGATGCTCGCCGACATGGTCGAGGACGGATCGTCGCCGTCGGTCGCGACCACCACCGACACCGAATACTACGAACTCTTCTCCAGCGAGCGCGCCGCAATGGCCTGGGATGGCAATTGGCGCGTGGCGACCTATGCTGACTCTCCGGCGATGGAGAACATCCAGGTCACGCATCTGCCACGTGAACAGCGGCAAGCTACGCCGATCCACGGCATCGGCAATGCGGTCGCCGCGAATACGAGCGAGCCGGAGGCGGCAGCAGCGTTCCTCGCCTTCCTCGGCGGGGAGCAGGCGGCCATCATCCAGGCGGAGATGGGGACTGCCAACCCGGCCTTCACCGGAAGCCAGGATGCCTACATCGCCTCGGTGCCCGAGTTCGACCTCCAGGTGTTCATCGACGCTGCCGAGGAGTATGCGATCCAGTACCCCGTCTCCCTCAACACGGCGGCCTGGCTCAACGAGGAGTCCGAGTACTTCCCTGCACTCATCTCCGGGGAGATGACTGTCGACGAAGGGACGAGTGCACTCGCTGAGGCGATGAACGCCCACTTGGAAGCCGAGCAGGGATGACGGCCCAGACCGAGAGCGCCAGCCCGGCCGGGGTCGCCGGCCCGGCCCCGGCCGACCGGCCCCGGCGGGCTTCAGCGCGGGACGGCTTCTGGCCCTGGCTGTTCCTGGCGCCTCTCCTGATCGGAATGGGAGCGTTCTACCTGTGGCCGGTCGTGCAGACGTTCATCAACACGTTCATGTCCATCGGCCCGTTCGGCGGCGGCGAGTTCGCCGGACTCGCGAACTACCGCAAACTGTTGTCGGAGCCGGAATTCCTGCGCTCGGTGCTCAACACGATCATCTACACCGCCATCGTGCTGCTCGGAGTCCCGATCGCGATTGTCATCTCCAGCCTGCTGAATCGACCCGGACTGCGCTTCGCCACGCTGTACCGCATGTTGTTCTTCATGCCGTACGTCGCCATGCCCACGGCGATCGCCCTGGTGTGGCGGACCATCTACAACGGTGACTTCGGCATTCTGAACACTTTCCTCGCGGTCTTCGGTCTTGACGGACCGCACTGGATCTCCTCGCCCGGGTATTCCTTGGCGGCGTTGGGTGCGATGGGGCTGTGGTCGGCGCTGGGGTTCAGTCTGATCATCCTGACGGCGGGATTGCAGAACATCCCCGCCGACCTCTATGAGGCCGCCCAGCTTGATGGCGCCGGGCCGTGGAAGCAGTTCATCTCGGTGACCGTGCCGATGCTGACGCCGAGCATCTTCCTGGTCGTCGTGGTCACCTCGATCAATGCGTTCCAGCTGTTCGACCTCCTGTTTGCTCTGATGGGAACGAGCAACCCGGCGATGAAGGAGACCCAGTCGATGGTGTTCATGTTCTACGAGCAGGGCTTCATCATCAACGACAAGGGATATGCGTCGGTGATCGCGATCGCCATCATGGTGATCGTCGCGCTCTTCACCCTGATCCAGTTCCGCGTCCAGAACAAGTGGGTGAACTATGTCTGAGCACACCGCACCCTCAGTACTGCGTCACACGGCCAGGTCGGCGCGGAATCGACGTCGGCGCCAAGAACTGGGCTTCTTCCAGCGCCATCCGCACATTTTCGTGCACGCGGCGCTGATTACGGGCGGGTTCGTGATGGCGTTCCCCTTCCTCTGGCAGTTGATCGTCAGTCTTTCCACCCAGGCCGAGGTCACGAACGTGCCGCCCAGCCTCTGGCCCGAGGTGCTGCGGTGGGAGAACTACGCCCTGGTTTTCGACAGGGTGCCGTTCCTGCGCCAGTTCGGGGTCTCGGCAGTGGTCACCATCATCACCGTGGTCGGCCAGATCGTGTTCTGCTCCATGGCGGGCTTCGCGTTCGCGCGAATGCACTTCTGGGGTCGCGGGATCATCTTCGCCGGCATCCTGTCGATCCTGATGGTTCCCACCCAGGCGTTCCTGATTCCGCAGTTCGAAATCGTGCAGAGCCTGGGCCTGATGAACACCGTGTGGGGCATCGCTGCGCCCGGCGTGTTCAGTGCCTTCGGAACGTTTCTGATGCGACAGGCGTTCCTTGCCCTGCCCGGCGAGATCGAAGAGGCCGCGCGCCTCGACGGCGCCTCACCGTGGCAGATGTTCTGGCGTGTGATGCTGCCGCTGACCAAGCCATCTTTGAGCGCGTTGACGATCATCACCGTGCTCTTCGCGTGGAACAGCCTGCTATGGCCGCTGGTCGTCACTACCGAGGCGTCCCGCATGCCGCTCGCCGTCAGTCTGGCCACCATGCAGGGTCAGCACGGCACGGAGTATCCGATGCTGATGGCAGCGGCGCTGATGGCCATGGCCCCGGTCCTCGTCGTCTTCATCGTGCTTCAGCGCAGGGTGGTCGAAGGGCTTGCACATTCCGGACTGAAATAGGGCCCAGGACAAGGCTCCGGCCGATGCACTACGCTTCTGTAAAACGCTTTTCCCCGGGTGGGTGCAGCAGGTCGCGCGGTGCTCGGGGGTCGCCGTCACCGCTGATGGGCGATCGATGCGGCGAACCAGCCCTCAGGGAGGAACCCCATGGAAGACCTCAGGATCGGTGTCATCGGTTTCGGTGCCCGCCACGACCTCGCCACCCATGCCCATCGGCCGGGGGAGGGGTCGGCGGTCACCGTGGTGGCCGATCCCGGAGAGCGGGGACAGGCGAACGCCCGGGAGGCGTTCGGCGCGGACATCCCGATCGTCGACACCGTCGAGGAGCTGCTGGCGGGGCACGAGGTCGATGCGGTGATGATCCTGACGCCGGACTTCGCGCATGCGTCGGTGGCGCTGCGGACCCTCGAGGCCGGGATCCCCACGTTCTGCGAGAAGCCGATGGCGATCAGCGTCGAGGACACCGACGCGATGCTCTCGATGGCGAAGGAGAAGCGGGCCCGGCTGTACATCGGGCACAACATGCGGCATATGCCGGTGGTGCGGCAGATGAAGGAGATCGTGGACTCCGGCCGTATCGGTCGGGTGCGGGCGATCTGGTGCCGGCACTTCGTGGGCGCGGGCGGAGACTTCTACTTCAAGGACTGGCATGCCGAGCGGGCGAAGTCGATGAGCCTGCTGCTGCAGAAGGGCGCCCACGACATCGACGTGATCCACTGGCTGGCCGGGGGCTACACCCGCCGAGTCTCCGGCATCGGTGACCTCGCGGTCTACGGGAGTGTCAGCGATCGCCGCGACAACTCCGACCGATTGATGCGTGACTGGTACGACGAGGACATCTGGCCGCCCACGGCTCAGAAGGAGCTGAATCCCGTCATCGATGTCGAGGACATCTCGATGCTCAACATGACGTTGGACAACGGGGTGCTGGCCTCCTACCAGCAGTGTCATTTCACTCCGGACTACTTCCGCAACTACACGGTGATCGGTGACGCCGGGCGGATCGAGAACATGGGTGACGGCAGCGGGGACCAGATCCACATCTGGGAGTCCCGCCGTTCCGGCCCGGGCCGGCCGGACGCCGTCGAGGTGATCGCCCGCGCCGATGGCGGTCACGGCGGTGCCGACCCCAGCCTGATCGCCGAGTTCCTCGGCTTCGTGCGGAACGGGGGGATCACCGACGTCTCCGCCGTCGCCGCCCGCGAGGCCGTGGCCACTGGTATCTACGGCGCGGAGTCGATCCGCCACGGCGGGATGCCGTACGACGTGCCGGCCGTGCCGGAGGACCTGCGCCGCTACTTCGACGAGGGACAGGCGTGAACCAGAACCCCCGGGCGCGCCGGATGCCCCGACCGAACCGGTCGTAAGGTGGCTCGATGAGTCCCGCGAACGCCGGCCCCTCCTCGCAGCCCGGACAGCGGCCGAACCTCGTCCTGGTCTGCGTGGACCAGATGCGGTTCGACGCGATGGGCTGTGCGGGCAACGAGCACATCGACACCCCGTACCTCGATTCCCTGGCCCGGGGCGGGAACCGCTTCACCCGCGCCTACTCCTCGACGCCCACCTGCATCCCCGCGCGGGTCGGGCTGTTCACCGGCACCGGTCCGGAGACCCACGGGCGCTATGGCTACCGCGAGCGGATCAGCTTCCCCGACGCGTACCCGACCACCCTGCCGGGCACTCTGCGCGAGCACGGCTACCAGACCTACGGCGTGGGCAAGATGCACGTGTGGCCGGAGCGGGCGCGTTGCGGCTTCGACGACGTGCAGCTGCACGACGGCTACCTGCACGTCAGCCGGAGACCGCACGGCGGCCCGTCCTCACGTGCCGACGACTACCTGCCCTGGCTGCGGGCGCAGACCGGCGATCCTGCGGCCGACTACCAGGACACGGGGCTGGGCTGCAATTCGATGGTGGCCCGTCCCTGGGAGCGGGAGGAGCGGCTGCACCCCACCCGGTGGGTGGCCGATACATCGTTCGACTTCCTGAATCGCCGGGACCCCACCCGTCCGTTCTTCCTCTACATGTCCTTCCACCGCCCGCACGCGCCCTTCGATCCGCCCGGTTGGCTGTGGGACAAGTACTCCCGCCGTGAGATGCCGGAGCGGCCGATGGGGGACTGGGTGGAGGAGTTCGACGAGTTCCGCCGCGATGGCGACGACGAGGCGGAGTTCGCCCACCGCTCCCGGTCCCGGCACGACGCCGTGAAGGCCGGCTACTACGGGAGCATCGAGTTCATCGACTTCCAGGTCCATCGCCTGATGGAGACCCTGCACGACCAGGGGGTCGCCGAGGACACCGCGATCCTGTTCGTCTCCGACCACGGGGAGATGCTCGGCGACCACGACCTGTACCGGAAGTCGGTGGCGTACGAGGGCTCCAGCCACATCCCCTTCCTGCTGCACCTGCCGCCGCGGCTGCGGAAGGAATGGGGCCCGGCCGGGGACGTCGAGGCGATCGTGGAGCTGCGCGACGTGATGCCCACGCTGCTGGACCTCGCCGGGGTGCCGATCCCCGAGCCGGTCACCGGCACCAGCCTGCGCCGGACGGTGGCGGACGGCACCGCAGTGCGCGATCACCTGCAGGGCGAGCACCTGATCCACCAGCTCGGCCGGCACTCCATGCAGTGGATCCTCACCGAGCGGCACAAATACGTGTGGTTCTCCGGCGACGGCCGCGAGCAGCTGTTCGACCTGATCGAGGATCCCTACGAATGCGTCGACCTGGTCGCCGCGGGCGGGCATACCGCTGAGCTCTCCCGCCATCGCGAGCTGCTGATCGCCCACCTCGAAGGTCGGGAGGAGGGCTTCGTGCGCGACGGGGAGCTGGTGCCCGGCAGGCCGCTGCGCAGCGAGGCCGAATGGGTCAGGCAGTTCGCGGCGGACTGAGCCGATGGTGCTCCTGGCCGGCCTATGCGGGCGTGCTGCGCTCGTACCGGAACCACTTGTCGGCCACGGCCTGCTCCGGATCGATGCCCATCTGGCGCGCATAGACCAGGCACATGCCGAGCACGTCACCCAGCTCCTCGGCCACGACGCGCTCCTGGTCCTCGGCGCTCAGGCCGCGGTCACGGCTCTGCCCGGTCGAGGTCAGATGCGCCTGGGCGAGCTCTCCGACCTCCTCGGTGAGTTTCAACAGCGCCCAGTCCCCGGACCTCTCGATGTCGTAGACCTCCGCATACTGCGCCGAGAGCGCCTCGATCCGGTCGGCGATGTGGTTCAGCTCCATCCCTGAACCCTATGCGCGGGCGGCACCTGCCCGCCCAGATGATCAGGTGCCCGTCGCAGCGGTGTGCCGCGGGTCGGCTCGCGTCAGCGACCTGCCTCCGTGGCGTCGGCGATGCGCTTCGTGTTCTGCGCGGTGCGGACCGTGGCGACGGCGAACTCCAGTCCCAGTCGCATGGCGATCAGCAGGATCACGGAGGGGATCCACCCGAAGAGAATGGCGAAGATCAGCGGTACGGCGTTGAAGCCCTGCTCACCGGTCCAGACGTCGGCGCCGAGTGCCAGGCCCATCAGAACTCCGGTGATGACCTGCACAACCCAGTAGAGCGCGGCGACGACGAACGCGAGGACATAGATGAAGCTCGAGAACCTCACCGTGATGAAATGAGTGAAGGAGAAGTCGAACATGGCGCGGAAGAATCCGGCCTCGTGATGGCCGGCGGCTGCGGGCGAGCCCGCGGCGGACTGGGAACCGTAGGCGGGATCGGTCCCGTAGGCGG
>JAKDUN010000160.1 GCA_030457675.1 Brachybacterium sp.
GTGCAGCTCGTAGATCGTCTGGTCGGCGAACTGCTCGACCACCGGGGCGGGGGTGTCGATCCAGACCTCGGGCGCCCAGCGCGGATCGCCGAGGTCCAGCACCACCGAGTGCTGGGAGTTCACGGTCAGGCCCACGGAGTACGGGTCGGTGACCGTGGTGGTGGTGACCTCGCCGAGCTCGGGCACGTACACCGTGACGGCGAAGGTGTAGGCCTGGTCGGTCCAGTCCTCGCTGCCGACGGCGGTCCAGACGCCGTCCTCCCCGCGCTCCATCGCGACCTCGGTCGGGGCGGCGGTGCTCCCTGCGGCGTCCACGGCCGGGCCGTGCAGCTGCAGGCTCACGGACTTCGCCGTCGGCGCCCACAGCGACAGGGTCGGCACGGCGCCGTCCCAGCTCACGCCGAGCTCCTGGGCGGAGGCGCCCTCGGCGTAGAGCGCGTCGAGCACACCGGGGATCTGCAGCCCGGTGAGCACCTCGATGCCGTCCGGGCCGTGCTGGGCCACGACCAGCTGGCCGCGCAGCGCCTCCTCGAGCACGGAGCGGTCCAGCGCCGGCAGGTCGAGGGCGAGGAAGTCCTTCAGATGCGCGCGGCCCTCGAGCTCCTCGGCGCTCAGGGCCCCGTCGCGCAGGGTCAGCTCGCCGAGGCTGGTGCCGCCGGTGACGGCGCCGTCGGCCACCGCGCTCCCGCCCTCGGGCGCCGTGACCAGCTCCCAGCGGGTCTCCGCACCGTCGGCGACCAGGTTCGTGGGCCAGGCGATGGTGCCGGCGTCCACGAAGTGACCGAGCTGCTTGCCGGCCCCCTCCAGCTGCGGGGCACCGGCCTCGATGCGCAGCTCGTGGGTGGTCAGGTCGTAGCTGAAGGTCACCAGTTCGCCGTCCTGCGTGGAGAAGGAGAGGTTCGCGCCGTCGCGGGCTCCGTCCACGCCGTAGTTCTCGTTCCAGGATCCTCCGTGGGCGACCTTCAGCTCGTAGGACCCGCCGGGGATCTGATCGGTGGTGAGGGTGAAGACGCCGTCCCCGTCGGGATCCTGCATCCAGGTGCCCAGGCAGTCGGGCATCCAGTCCTCGGCGCAGCCCAGTGCCGCGTTGAACGAGCCGGGCAGGGTGATCAGCGGAGCTTGGCTGCTGTTCTGGGCCAGGTGGGTGACGGGGTCGTACCAGAAGGTGAGCGGGCCGCCGTCGTGGTGGTAGGTGATGTCGGCGCCACCGGGCACGCCGCCGGCGCCGTAGTTCTCGTCCCAGCTGCCGCCGATGGCGACCTTGTAGGCGTAGTCGCCCGCGGGCAGGTCGAAGGAGGCGGTGAAGATGCCGGAATCGGGGTCCTCGAGCAGCTGGGCGGCCTCGCAGTCGGGCATCCAGTCGGCGGAGCACCCCATGGCGGCGTTGTGCGAGCCGGGCACGGTCACGGAGTCCGCGCCGATCGCGCCGCCTCCCTCCTCGCCACCGGCGGCGGAGAGGTCCGCGCCGACCACGGCGGTGGTGGAGTCGGCGACCCGGTTCCCGGCCGTGTCGGTGGAGACGGCCCGGTACTCGATCAGGGTGCCGGCCGGCAGGCCGCCGACGTCGTGGAAGACGCGTGGGGTGTCGTCCTCCGCGGTGCCGAGCGCGGTCCAGGCGAGCTCGCCCGCGAGACGGTAGCTGACGCTGGTCTCCGCCCAGCGGTCCGCGGTGACCTGCGCGCTGATCGGAGCGAGGCCCTCGACCTTCGCGCCGTCGGCCAGGTCCAAGGTGATCGCCTGCGCGTCCCCGGCGGCGGCGACGGGCGCGTCGGCCACCAGCACCACGGCGCCCAGCGAGGGCACGGTGACCTCGAGCGTGCCGTCGGTCGCGGCGGTCACCGCGGCGTGGTCGCCGTACAGCGAGGAGTACGTGGCGCCCGGGGTGAGCGCGGTGAGGGTGACGGTGCGCGCCTCGGGGGCGTTGTTCAGCGCCACCAGGTGCTCGACCTTCTCGGTGCGGTCCACCCGGGAGAAGGCGTAGACGCCGGCGCCGTCCGCGGCGTGCAGCTCGATCTGCGCGCCGGTGGAGAGCGCCGGGGTGCTGCTGCGCAGCGTCGCGAGCTCGCTGATCAGCGGATAGAGCTGGGCATCGGTCGAGAAATGCTCGCCCTTCCCATAGGGGGAGCCGTCGATGAGGGTGTCGTCGAGGTAGGACGGCACCTGGCTCGCGAACATCGACTGGCGCGCGTCCTTGTCGTTGCCGTCGCCCACGAAGCCCTGCTCATCGCCGTAGTAGATGACCGGCTGGCCGCGGGTGAGCAGCATCGTCCGGTGCGCGAAGGCGGTGCGCTCGGCGAGACGGTCCGAGCCCTGCAGCAGGTTCCCGATGCGGCCCATGTCGTGGTTGCCCACGAAGGTGGGCAGGTCCGCGGCGGAGGAGCCCGGAGTCGTGTAGTAGTCGTCGGCCGCGAACAGTCCGGCCATGCCGCCGGCGGTGTAGCCCTTGGCCCAGTTCGTCGCGGAGGACTGGTAGGCGAAGTCGAGCACCGAGTCCATCTCGGTCTCGCGCACGTAGGGGGAGAGCTTCGCGGCATCGGCGTCGTAGACCTCGCCGAAGGTGAAGAACTGCTCGCCGGCCGGAGCTGCGGCCTGATGCTCCACCAGCGTCTGGGTGAAGGACTGCCAGAACGGGAAGTCCACATGCTTGGCGGTGTCGATGCGGAAGCCGTCGATCCCGAAGTCCATCCAGCTCGTGTAGACCTCCTCCATGGTCGCGAGCACCCGCGGGTCCTCGGTCATGAGATCGTCCAGGCCGTCGAAGTCGCCGAAGGTCACGGACTCGCCCTCCCACGTCGAGTTCCCGCGGTTGTGGTACATCGTCACGTCATTCAGCGCCTCGGGCACCATCCGCGGCTGCTCTGCGGGGCGCACCGGGGTGAACGGGAACGAGGTGGCCGGATCCAGCGTCGGGAAGTCCGCGGACTGCGCCCTCGCGGTGACGTCGACGGGAATCCCGTTCGCATCCAGGTACGGGGAGGTCCCCTGGTCGACGTAGTCGTAGGTGCCCTCCTCGTAGTCGATGAGGTCCGCGGTGTGGTTGGTGATGATGTCGAAGTAGACCTTGATGCCGCGCGAGTGGGCGTCGTCGATGAGGGCCTTGAGCTCCGCGTTGGTGCCCAGGTGCGGGTCGATGGTGGTGAAGTCGGTGACCCAGTAGCCGTGGTAGCCGGCGCTGGCGCCCTCGCCCTCGCCCTGCACGGGGTTGTTCGTGAAGGAGGGGGTCAGCCAGATCGAGGTCATCCCCAGGCCCTCGATGTAGTCGAGCTTCGAGTGCAGTCCGGCGATGTCCCCGCCCTGGTAGAAGCCCTTGTCGGTGGGGTCGAAGCCGTGGTCGAGCCGCTCGCCCTCGATGCCGCCGGTGTCGTTGGCGGCATCGCCGTTCTCGAAACGGTCGGTGAGCACGAAGTAGAAGATCTCTCCGCCGCCGGGGTGGCGGTAGGGGGCCTCGGCCAGTTCTGCGTCCTCGTCGGTGTACTCGCGGCCCTGGTCCGTGAGCGCGACGGACAGCCGCGAGGTCGACTCGTCGAAGCGGAAGGTCACGCGGGTCGGCGCGGCGACGGCGAGCGGGATGTTCTCGTCCCCGCCGTCCAGCCCGTAGGTCGTCTCCCAGCTGCCGCCGATCGCTGTCTTCACCTCGAACTGCCCGGCGGGGATCTCGAAGGTCGACTCCCAGATGCCCGCCGTGTCGGTGAGCGCGAGCGCGGTCGCCTCGCAGGCCGGGTCCCAGTCCGTCGCGCAGCCCAGTTCGTTCTGGAGCGAGCCGGTGAGCACCGGCTGGGTGGGGCCTAGGGCATGCACCAGCGGGGCGGTGCCCAGGATCGTCGCCGACGCCACCAGCAGTGCGGTGAGCAGCGCGACGGCGCGCGAGGCGGCGGAACGGGTGGGATGAGCAGGCGGGGGGACCGGCACGCGGGGACTCCTCTGTCCGAGCACAGGCGCCGACCGGGGCCGACGAGGGAGGACGTGCAGGGGCCGACGAGGATCGGCCATTCTGCAAGTTCTTGCATCAGTGTCGCCGCATCCGTGCGGCGTTCACCGACTTCACCGTAGGCGTTGCAGGTCACATGCTCAAGAGGAGCGGTGGGTTCTGCAAGAACTTTCAGCTCCCGGACATGCCTGGCGTCGCGCGGGGGAGCGGTCCCGGAACGCCGGAGCCTCAGAGCACCAGGACCTCGGGCGCCAGGGCGAGGGTCGCCGCCATGGTGAGCACGGCGTACCCGGTCAGCACCGCGCACAGCAGCCACTCGCGAGCGCTGCCGGCGTTCCCCAGCAGCGGCACGGCGATGTCCCCGCTGCGCTGCCACAGCGGCGAGGCGAGCCGCTTCGGTGGCGTCATGGTCAGCGGCCAGGTGGGAAAGGGGATCCCGTCGGTGGTGAGCAGATCGCCGGCGAGATGGGTCAGCGCGCCCACGGCCACAGCGGCCGGGAGCCAGAAGGAGGTGTCCGGTGCGGTGACCGCCACCAGCAGACCGGCGACGAGGCCCACCACCCAGGGCAGCAGTCGGCCCTCGACCGTCTTCAGCGCCCGGGTGCCGAGCGCGCACAGGACGGTGACCAGCAGTGCGGCGCCTGCCTCGATCTCACCCAGCACCGGCACCCGCACCTGCCAGTCGAGGCCGTTCACGAATGCGGCCAGGGCGGTGAAGGCGACGACGGCCAGCAGCGTGTGGGTGGCGCCGCGGTGCCCGGCCGTCCGGCTGACGGCGTGGGAGAGCATCCCGGTGAGCAGACCCCCGGAGCGGGAGATCGTGGCACCGGGATGGTCGATGTCCGGCAGCAGGGCGGCACCGGTGGCGACCACGGCTCCGGCGAGCACCTGCTCGGAGCTCAGATCCCACAGTCCCAGCCCCGCCTCGTGCCCGCGCACGGTGGCGGAACCGGCCAGGGCCATCCAGGCGGCCGTGCCGCTGATCGCGTGGTGTCCGCCCATCATGGGCATCGTCCTCCTCGGGAGCCGGTCGAGAGGGCCTCACCAGGGAAGGAAGCGGTGGGAGCCGCCGGTGGGACGCGGGACGTCGCCGAGGGAGGAGGGCCGCGGCGAAGACTACCGGCGGGTCATGACAGTCGGTGGACCGCTCATCCGGTCACCGCCGCCAGCAGCTCGAGCACGTGCCGGTAGCTCTTCCCGGTCGCGGCCTGCATGCCCAGCTCGCAGGTGCGGTTGGAGGAGACGTACCAGCCCGTCTCCCGCTGGGCGACCTCGGCGGCCTCGGCCGCGGTGGCCGAGGCAGTCAGCTCCGGGTGCAGCATCCCGCGATCGCCGGCGTAGCCGCAGCAGCCCCAGTCCACCGGCACCACGACGTCCTCGGCGCAGGCTTCGGCGATCGCGACCAGGTCATCAGTGGCGCCGAGGTGGGTGGTCGAGCAGGTGGGGTGCACGGTGACGGATCGGGCGCGCTCGTCGATCTCGAGCCGGTCCAGCAGGTGCCGACGCACGAAGGTGATCGCATCGACCACCTCCACCTCGGTGCCCGCCATCGCCTCGGCGATCCCTTCGGTGCAGCTGGAGGCATCGACGATCACGGGCAGCTCGCCGCCCCGGCTCGCGGCGAGCAGCGCGGTGCGCACCCTCTCCCGCATCTGCTCCTTCGCGGCCGTCATCCCCTTGGAGGAGAAGGGGGTCCCGCAGCAGAGCGAGGCGGCGTCGTCCGGCACGGCGAGCCGCACCCCGGCGCGCTGGACCAGCAGGGTCAGCGAGGCGGTGACGCCGGCGGCGGTCGACGGGGCAGGCGGTGTCGACGCGGCGCGTGGGGCCGAGGACCCGCAGCCGCAGTCCCCGCCGCAGCCGCCAGAACCATCGGAGCCGTCGGAGCCCGTCGGACGTGGCTCCTCCGCCGCCCCGAACATGGTGTGCACGCAGGCCGGCAGGTACACGGCGATCACGTCGGCCGACGCGCGCCCGCGCCCGCCGGCCCGCCGCACCGAACCGCCCCGCCGCGGCAGCTCCTCCCGGTACTGCGGGACCACCTCAGCGCCCAGCACGGCCCGGCCCACATCGGTCGCGACCCGCGGCAGCACCTGCGGCACAGCCCCGGCCACGCTCATCGCCGCCGACGCTCCTCGGGTCACCACGTCCCAGCTCCCGGCCGCAGCGCTCCATGCCCTGTTCGGGGCGGCGGAGGCGTCCTCTGCCCGCAGCCGCCGCACCAGGTCCCCGGTGTTGATGTCGACCGGGCAGGCCGTCACGCACATCCCGTCGACCGCGCAGGTCGCCAGGCCCTGGTACTCGTACGCCTCCCGGATCGCACGCGCTGTCGCGCGGTCTCCTCGCTGCTCGGCCTGCTTCTCGTCCCGACGCAGCACGATCCGCTGGCGCGGGGTGAGGGTGAGGTCCTTGGAGGGGCACACCGGCTCGCAGTAGCCGCACTCCACGCAGCGGTCGGCCTCCTCCTCGATCTCGACCACGGGCTTGAGATCCCGCATGTGCGCGGTGGGGTCGTCGGTGAGGACCACGCCGGGGTTGAGGATCCCGGCCGGGTCCACCAGCGCCTTCAGCTCCCGCATCATGCCGTACAGCTCCGGCCCGTACTGCCGCTGCACGAACGGCGCCATCACCCGTCCGGTGCCGTGCTCGGCCTTGAGGTTCCCGCCGTGGCCGAGGACCAGGGAGACCATGTCCTCGGTGAACGCCTCGAGCCGGTCGCCGCCCTCCCCGAGGCGTTCGTTGAGCAGGAAGTGGATGTTGCCGTCCTTCGCGTGCCCGAAGATCACCGACTCGTCATAGCCGTGCC
>JAKDUN010000161.1 GCA_030457675.1 Brachybacterium sp.
TCACGGGGGGCCTCCCGGGCGTCGGTGGCGAGCAGGTGGTACAGGACGGCCATGCGCACGAAGACACCGGAGGCGACCTGTTCGACGATGACGCTGCGCGGGGAGTCCGCGACGGCGCCGGCGATCTCGAAGCCCCGGTTCATCGGACCGGGGTGCAGCACGAGGGCATGCTCGGGCAGCGCGGCGGCCCGGGACACGGTCAGTCCGTAGCGTCGCGAGTACTCCCCCTCGGTGGGGAAGTAGCCGCCGCCGACCATCCGTTCGCGCTGCACCCGCAGCATCATCACGGCGTCCGGGGAGTCCGCGAGGGCTTCGTCGAGGTCGTAGCGGATGGTGCAGGGCCAGGCGGAGGCACCGACGGGCACCAGGGCGGGCGGCGCCACCAGGGTGACGCGGGCCCCGAGCAGCGTCAGCAGCAGCACGTTCGAGCGCGCCACCCGCGAGTGCAGCACGTCGCCCACGATCACCACGTGCAGTCCGTCGAGACCGGCTCGGGGATCTCCGGGCCGCAGGTGGCGACGCATGGTGAAGGCATCGAGCATCGCCTGGGTGGGATGCTCGTGCGCCCCGTCACCGGCGTTGACGATCGGCTGGTCGATCCAGCCGGCGTGGGCCAGCAGGTGCGCGGCGCCGGAGGAGCCCGAGCGCACCACGACGGCGTCGGCCCCCATGGCCTGCAGGGTCAGCGCCGTGTCCTTGAGGGACTCGCCCTTGGACAGGCTCGATCCCTTGGCGGAGAAGTTGATGACATCGGCGGAGAGCCGCTTCGCCGCGGCCTCGAAGCTGATCCGGGTGCGGGTGGAGTCCTCGAAGAAGAGGTTCACCACCGTCGCGCCGACCAGGGTGGGCAGCTTGCGGATCGCCCGTGACTGGGTCTGGGCCATGTGCTCGGCGGTGGCGAGCACGCTCAGCGCCTCCTCGCGGGAGAGGTCGGCGATGGAGATGAAGTGCCTCATGCCTGCTCTCCCTCGGTGTCGGGGGCGTCCGGGCGCACGATCTCGACCGCGTCGCGGCCGTCGGTCTCCGCGAGCTCGACGTGCACGCGCTCGGTGCGGGAGGTGGGCAGGTTCTTGCCCACGTGGTCCGCCCGGATCGGCAGCTCCCGGTGCCCGCGGTCCACGAGCACCGCCAGGCGCACCGCGGCGGGACGGCCGATCGCGCCGAGGGCGTCGAGCGCGGCCCGGATGGTGCGGCCGGAGTAGAGGACGTCGTCGACCAGGACGACGGTGCGGCCATCGATCCCGGAGCGCGGGATGCGGGTGGGACTGGGTGCCCGGGTGGGGTTCGAGCGCAGGTCGTCGCGGTACATGGTGATGTCCAGCGCGCCGTACAGCTCGCTGAGGTCCGCGTCCTCGGGCAGGCCCTCCGCGCGGGTGATCAGCTCCGCGAGTCGACGGGCCAGTGGCACGCCACGGTGCGGGATGCCCAGCAGCACCAGGTCCGCGGCGCCGTGGCCGCTCTCGAGGATCTCGTGGGCGATGCGGGTCAGTGCCCGCCGGATCTCCTCGGGGCCGAGCACGCGGGAGCTGTCGGCTCCCGCCGGAGGCGCCGGAGCAGCCGATGCCGGGTCGGGAGTGGAGGCTCGTTCAGTCATGCGGTCTTCTCCCTTCCACGCCTCACAGGACGTGTCGTTAAAGGGTGGTGTGCTCAGGTGAGCGTGGCCGATCCTACTCGGCCGGGGTCCGGGCACCCGCAGGCGCCCGTCCCTCGGACACGGCCCTGCTCAGGAGAGCAGGCCGCGGACCTCGACGAGCCGCTGCAGCAGGCCGTTGACGAAGCGCGGGGAGTCGTCGGTGGAGAGCACCTCGGCGATCTTCGTGTACTCGCCGATGATCGCGCCGCGACCGGACTCGTCCGCGCCGTACAGCACTTCGGCACAGCCCAGGCGCAGGATCGCACGGTCGGCCGCCGGCATGCGGTGCAGCGGCCAATCGCGCGAGTGCGTGGACAGGTCCTCGTCGATGTCAGCGGCATGTGGGGCGTAGAGCTCCACCAGGTCGCGGGCACGCTGAGGCAGCGGGGTCTGGGCCGCGGTGCGGCGCAGCCGCTCGCTGAGTACGTCCAGCACCTCGGCGCCCTTGGCGTCGGCCTCGAAGAGCACGTCGATCGCACGGATCCGGTCCCGGGAGCGGCCGTGGAGCCGATCCGCGGGAGCCGGGACGGTGCGCTCGAACTCCACCTCTGCATCCTCGCGGGTGGGGTGGGGCAGGCCGGTGACCCGGGAGCCGCGGGGGCCGTCAGCGTCGGAAGAGCCGGTCACCTCAGGCTCGCTCCTTGTACTCGCCGGTCGACGTGCTGACCTTGACCCGGTCACCCTCGTTCAGGAACAGGGGCACCTGGATCTCGCGCCCGGTCTCCAGGGTCGCGGGCTTGGTGCCTCCGCTGGAGCGGTCGCCCTGGAGCCCCGGCTCCGTGGTCGTCACCTCGAGCACGACGTTCGCGGGAAGCTCCACGAACAGCGGCGCCTCCTCGTGGAACGCGACGACCACGTCCTGGTTCTCCGCCATGAAGTCCCGGGAGTCCCCGACGGTCTCCGGGGGGAGGTTGATCTGCTCGTAGTCGGCCGAGTCCATGAAGACGTAGTCGGTGCCGTCGTTGTAGAGGTACTGCATGTCACGGCGGTCGACCGTCGCCGTCTCGACCTTCGTGCCCGCATTGAAGGTCTTGTCCACACCCTTGCCGGACATGACGTTCCTCAGCTTGGTGCGCACGAAGGCGGGGCCCTTGCCGGGCTTGACGTGCTGGAACTCGACCACGCTCCAGAGCTGCTTGTCCAGCACCAGGACCATTCCGTTCTTCAGATCGTTCGTCGTCGCCATGAGTCTCCTCGGTAGTCGTCTGGGCGTTCCCAGGATAGCGCCCAGGAGCTCAGCACCCGCGGTCTGCGGGGAGCTCAGCGGGCCGACGTGAGGTCGATCATGCTCAGCAGGCGCACGGCGAGCGGGTGGGCGGCGCTCTCCTCTCGCCAGCCGCTGGTCTTCACCGCCCGCGAGACGGTCTGCTGGGTGACGCTGAGACGCTCGGCGAGCTGGGCCTGGGTCGCGGCGGGGTCGTGGCGCAGCGCCCGGACCGCCTCCCACTGCCCGCGGCTGCGGGCGCGGATCATCCAGCCCACCAACTGCAGCACTGCCTCCACGTCGGCGGCGGTGTCCTGGTGGCGGGAGTCGGCCGCGCGGACGACCAGCGGCACCTGAGAAGTGGCGGCGGCGGCGCGGACGGCCTCCTCGGCCGCCGCCGATGCCGGGCCGGCGATCTCGCGGACCGAGGCAGGCAGCGGCCGTTCCACCGCCCCCACGCCGAGGCCCACGGCGAGCCCTCCGACCTCCGCGGCGCGGAGCAGGACCTCCAGCGCCTCCTCGGCACGGCCGGCCAGCACCAGGGCCTCGGGGCCGACGGTGCGCTCGGCAGGAAGGGGCAGTTCGAGGTCAGCCAGCGCCTCGAGCAGAGCGGGGACAGGATCGGAGACGGTGCGGCCGTGGCCGGGCCGTCCGGAGAGGGAGAGAACGAACATGCAACACCTTGCACAGTGACTGTCAGATGTTCCCCACGATACAGCGCATGAACGCTGAGCTCACGCAGTTCGCTGACTTCACGCAGTGTGCTGACTGCACGCGGTGTGCTGAGCTCACGGAGGTCGGGCGTGTCGCGGGGCGGGCTCAGGCGAGCTCGATGAGCTCCTGGTACTCCGCGTTCCAGAGGTCCTCGACCGCGTCCGGCATCATCAGCACCCGCTCCGGGGAGAGCGAGGCGACGGCACCCGGGTCGTGGGAGACCAGGACCACGGCCCCCTCGAAGGCGGCGAGGGCCCCGAGGATCTCCTCGCGGCTGGCCGGATCGAGGTTGTTGGTGGGCTCGTCCAGCAGCAGCACGTTCGCGCTGGAGACGACGAGCGTCGCGAGCGCAAGACGCGTCTTCTCGCCGCCGGAGAGCACGTGGGTCGGCTTGTGGACGTCATCCCCGGTGAACAGGAACGAGCCCAGGATCTTGCGGGCCTCGACCTCGGGCAGCTCATAGGCCGCGGTCATCATGTTCTCGAGCACGGTCCGGTCCAGGTCGAGGGTCTCGTGCTCCTGGGCGTAGTAGCCGATTCGCAGTCCGTGCCCGGGCAGGAGGCCGCCGGTGTCCGGCTCGTCGACGCCGGCGAGGATCCGCAGCAGCGTCGTCTTGCCTGCGCCGTTCAGCCCTAGGATGACCACTTTCGAGCCGCGGTCGATCGCCAGGTCCACCCCGGCGAAGATCTCGAGGCTGCCGTAGGACTTCGAGAGGTCCTCGGCCATCAGCGGGGTCTTCCCGCAGGGGGCGGGCTTGGGGAAGCGGAGGGAGGCGACACGGTCCTGCTGCCGCTCCCCCTCGACGCCGTCGAGCATCCGTTCGGCGCGCTTGAGCATGTTCTGGGCGGCGACGGCCTTTGTGGCCTTGGCGCGCATCTTCTCCGCCTGGGCGGTGAGCTGGGTCGCCTTCTTCTCGGCATTGCTGCGCTCACGCTTGCGACGCTTCTCGTCGTCCTCGCGCTGGCGCTGGTACAGCTTCCAGCCCATGTTGTAGATGTCGATCGCCGCGCGGTTCGCGTCGAGGTAGAAGACCTTGTTCACGACATGCTCGACCAGCTCCACGTCGTGGCTGATGATGATCAGCCCGCCGCGATAGCCCATCAGGTACTCGCGCAGCCAGACGATCGAGTCGTGGTCGAGGTGGTTGGTGGGCTCATCCAGGATCATGGTGGAGGCCTGGGAGAACAGGATGCGTGTGAGCTCGACGCGGCGACGCTGACCGCCGGAGAGGGTCCCCAGGTCCTGCTCGAGCAGGCGGTTGGGCAGGCCCAGGTTCGCGGACATCCGCTTCGCCTCGGCCTCGGCCGCGTAGCCGCCGGCCGCATCGAGCTCGGCCTCGAGCCGCGGGTAGCGGTTCATGGCCTTCTCGCGGCGCGCCTCGGTGAGGCTCATGTCCCCCATCTCCTGCTCGGCGCGGCGCAGCTTCTTGAAGATCCCGTCGAGTCCGCGGGCGGAGAGGATGCGGGCCAGGACCGGTTCGGTGTCCTCACCGCTGTGGGTGTCCTGCGGCAGGTAGCCGAGCTCCCCGGCGACCTCGACGCTGCCCTCGGAGGGGTCCAGGGTGCCCGAGAGCACCTTGGTCAGCGTGGTCTTCCCGGCACCGTTACGCCCCACCAGCCCCACGCGGTCGCCCGCGGTGATCTGGAAGGAGAGATCGCTCATGAGGAGCCGGGCGCCGACTCGGATGGCGAGGTCGTGCACGGTGATCACGGGCTGGCTCCTGTTCAGGCGGGGACTTGCGGGACCGTGCGCACGCCGTCCGGCTCGTGGGGCCGGGCCTCACGCAGGGCCGGATCGAGTCTAGGGCCGCGGAGCCCGAACAGCCCGTGAACAGCGGCCGACGGTGCTATGCACCACAGCCGCCCGGAGGCTTCTGTCGTACTGACCGGACATCCTCCTGGGGCACCTCGTGCCGCGCTGCCCGAGCGGCCCCGGTCGATGACATGCTGGGACCAGCGGCCCGGAGGGGCCGGCAGTCACTGCAGAGAGGCGCGACATGCGGATCGGGGTACCCCGGGAGGTCAAGAACAACGAGAACCGGGTGGGGCTGGGCGCCGCAGGCGTCCACGAGCTCGTCGCACGGGGCCACGACGTGGTGGTCGAGGCAGGGGCCGGCATCGGCTCGCGCGTCAGCGATGAGGACTACCGCTCGGCAGGGGCGACGCTCCTCGACTCACCGGACGAGGTCTGGTGGCAGGCCGAGATGATCATCAAGGTGAAGGAGCCGCTCCCGGAGGAGTACGGGCGGCTGCGCAGGGGTCTGATCCTGTTCACCTATCTTCATCTCGCGGCGGACAGGGAGCTCACCGAGGCGCTGCTGGCCTCCGGTGCCACCTCGATCGCCTACGAGACGGTGCAGCAGGCGGATCGCTCGCTCCCCCTGCTCGCGCCGATGAGCGCGATCGCCGGTCGCCTGGCCGCGCAGGTCGGCGCCTACCATCTGATGGCCCCGCTGGGCGGCGCCGGTGTGCTGATGGGCGGAGTCCCGGGCACGTCCGAGGCCAACGTGCTGGTGGTCGGCGGCGGCGTGGTCGGTGAGCAGGCGGCGATGATGGCGCACGGCCTGCACGCGAACGTCACCGTGATGGACCTGGACGTCTCGCGCCTGGGCCAGATCGCCACGATGCATCACGGCGGCATCCTCACCCGCTACTCGACCGCGCTGGATCTGACCGAGGAGATGCGCCGGGCCGACGTGGTGGTGGGCTCGGTGCTGATCCCGGGAAAGCGGGCCCCGAAGCTGGTGACCGACCAGATGGTGGCGGAGATGAAGCCCGGTTCGGTGCTGGTGGACGTCGCGATCGACCAGGGCGGCTGTTTCGAGCACTCGCGTCCCACCACGCATGACGACCCGACGTTCCGTGTCCACGACGCCGTCTACTACTGCGTGGCCAACATGCCCGGCTCCGTGCCGGTCACCGCGACGGCGGCGCTGAACAACGCGACCCTCCCCTACATCCTGAAGGTGGCCGGCGCCGGCTGGCAGGAGGCGCTGCGTCAGGACGCCGCGCTGGCGAAGGGGCTCCACACCCACGACGGCACGCTCACCCACGCGGGCACCGGCGAGGCGCACGGCCTCGAGGCCACCGCCCCGGAGTCGGTCATCGGCTGACCGACGTGCTGCGAGGCACGAGCGGCAGGAGATCAGCCAGCACGCAGCGC
>JAKDUN010000162.1 GCA_030457675.1 Brachybacterium sp.
AGGACGGGACCCCGGGGCTTCGGCTCCGGGGTCCCGGCCTGTGTGCTGAGTCGATCAGCACGCGCTGTCGTCGAGCAGGCCCTGCCCGCTCGCGCGGCCTCAGGCCTGGTGCGTGCCGGCCGAGCGGAGGTTCTCGCAGGCCTCGACGATGCGCGCGGCCATGCCGGCCTCGGCCTTCTTGCCCCAGGCGCGGGGGTCGTAGGCCTTCTTGTTGCCGACCTCGCCGTCGACCTTCATGACGCCGTCGTAGTTCTCGAACATGTGCGAGACCGCGGGACGGGTGAAGGCGTACTGGGTGTCGGTGTCGATGTTCATCTTGATGGTGCCGTAGTCCAGCGCCTCGGAGATCTCCTCCTCGGTGGAGCCGGAGCCGCCGTGCATGACCAGGTCGAAGGGGCGCTCCTGGCCGTACTTCTCGCCGACCGCCTTCTGGATGTCGTCCAGCACCTTCGGGCGCAGCTTCACGTTGCCCGGCTTGTACACACCGTGCACGTTGCCGAAGGTGAGGGCGGTCAGGTAGCGGCCGCGCTCGCCCAGGCCGAGCTTCGCGGCGGTCTTCAGGCCGTCCTCGGGGGTGGAGAAGAGCTTGTCGTTGGACACGTTCGCCACGACGCCGTCCTCTTCGCCGCCGACGACGCCGACCTCGATCTCGAGGATCTTCTTGGCCTCGACGGACTTCTCGAGCAGGCGCTCGGCGATCTCGAGGTTCTCGTCGACCGGCACGGCGGAGCCGTCCCACATGTGCGACTGGAAGAGCGGGTTCAGGCCCTTCTTCACGCGGTTCTCGAGGTCCCACTCGATCAGCGGCTCGACCCAGGTGGGCAGAACCTCCTTGGCGCAGTGGTCGGTGTGCAGCGCGATGTTGATCGGGTAGTTCTTGGCCACTGCGTGCACGTACTCGGCGAGCGCGATGGAACCGGCGACCCGGTCCTTGATGGTGGAGCCGGAGAGGTACTCGGCGCCGCCGAAGGACACCTGGATGATGCCGTCGGAGCCGGCCTCGGCGAAGCCCTGGAGGGCGGCGGTGGCCGTCTGCGAGCTGGAGACGTTGACTGCGGGGTAGGCGAACTTTCCGGCCTTGGCCCGGTCGATCATCTCGTTGTACTGATCCGGGGTGACGACTGCCATGGGGCATTCTCCTTCGCTGAGGCTGTGGGCGACGGCCGGCGGTGGGGAGCTCCGCACAGGGCCGTCCGATCGCACCTATTGTTCCACAGCGACCCTGACGACCCCCTGCCGAAGGTCCTTCGTGGACACCGAGCTCAGCGCAGTGGCCCCGAGGGCACCTCGGCGTGCTGCAGGATCCAGCTGTGCATGGCGATCGCGGCCGCCGCGGCGACGTTGATCGAGCGGGTGGAGCCGAACTGGGTGATGCCCACGACGAGATCCGCGGCAGCGAGGAGCTCGGGGCTCACGCCGGGACCCTCCTGCCCCACCACCAGCACCGCATTGCGCGGCAGCGGGGTGCGCTCGATCGGCTGTGCCCCGTCGACCAGGTCGATGGCGACGAGCGGGCGGCCCTGCGCGCGGGACCAGGCGATCAGATGCGCGGCGTCGTGGTGGTGGATCTCGTGCTGGTAGCGGTCGGTGACCATGGCGCCGCGGCGGTTCCAGCGGCGTCGGCCGACGATGTGGAAGGCGCCGACGGCGAAGGCGTTGGCCGTGCGCACCACCGAGCCGATGTTCGCGTCGTGCTCGAGGTTCTCGATGGCGACGTGCAGATCGTGGCGATGCTCGTCGAGTTCGGCGATGATCGCCTCGCGCCGCCAGTAGCGGAACCGGTCCTCGACGTTTCGGCGGTCGCCGGCGGCGAGCAGCTCCGGATCCAGGCGGACATCCGAGGGCCATGGCTCCGGATGGGGGCCGACGCCCACCTCGCGGGGCCCCTGCGTGGGGGTCTCGAGCGGACCGTCCGCGGCGCCGCTGCGGACTCCGCCGTCGCCGGAGGGAGTGATCACCGGTCCTCCCTGTGCTCGACCGGACTCCCGATGCTCCCGGTGCTCCCAGTGCTCCTGGCGCTCCCGATGCTCCCAGTGCTCCCAGTGCTCCCAGCGCTCCCAGCGCTCCCAGCGCTCCCGGTCTCGTCCGTCTCGAGCTCGTCGAGGTACTGCTGGTCCGGGTCGGGCAGGCCCAGCGCGCGGCGCGTGCGTTCCCGCAGGATCAGTCGGATCACGAACACCACGATCACCAGGGCCACGATCGCGTAGGCGAGGTTGGAGAAGGCGTTGGTGTACGGCTCGATGACTGTCCAGTTGCTGCCCATGTAGTACCCGATGGTCAGGAAGATCGTGTTCCAGATCGCGCTGCCCGCGGCGGTGAGCAGGGTGAACATGCCGATCGGCATCGCGTACAGGCCGGCCGGGATCGAGATGAGCGAGCGGATGCCGGGCACGAAGCGACCGAAGAAGATGGCCTTGTACCCGTGCTCGTCCATGAAGTCGACGGACTTGTCGTAGTCCCCCACGTGCACCAGCGGCAACCGGATGACGATGCTCCGCAGCCGCTCCTGGCCCAGCAGGCGGCCGATGCCGTACAGCAGCCAGGCTCCCACGACCGCTCCCGCCACGGAGGCCAGCAGCATCACCCAATAGGTGTTGTTCGGCCCGGCGGCGGTCACTCCGGCCAGCGGCAGGACCACCTCGGAGGGGATCGGCGGGAACAGGTTCTCGAGGAAGATCAGCAGGAAGACGCCGAAGGCCCCGAGGCTGTCCATGGTCTCGACCGCCCAGTCGACGATGTTCATTCAGGCTCCTCGCGCTGTGCGGGCTGGTGGGCTTGCGGGCTGAGCGTGCTCATGAAGCGCTCGTGCCGGTGGGGCGGATCCTCGGGGTGTCGAGCGGGCCGTGCCCGCTCCGCGCTCCATCGTAGGCGGTGGCGACCGGCCCCGATATGACCGGCCGGTCACGTCCGCAGGACCTTCACTCCGCCTGTTCCGCCTGCTCACGGCCTGATACAGGTCTACTCTGTCGCCATGAGCTTCTCCCCGGATGCGGAGATCCGCTCCGACAACGTCTCCGCCGCGGGTCGCGGAGCTGGTGCCCGACGGCTCGGCGGTCGTGGCCGGGGCCTGAAGATCGGTGGCGGCGGTGGCTGTCTGCTGCTGGTGGTCGTGATCATCTACGCCCTGCTGGGCGGCGATCCCCTGGAGCTCTTCGGCGGCGCGGGGAGCCCGCAGGGTCCGGTGGCCGAGGGCGGCTCCCTGGAGCGTTGCCTCACCGGCGCCGACGCGAACGAGGAGGACGACTGCCTGGTCCAGGCCACCATCGAGTCCGGGGACTCGCTGTGGGCGCAGCTGGCGCCCGCGTCCGGCATGCAGTTCGTCGAGCCGCAGGGGCGCGTGTTCGACGGCTCGGTGCCCACGGGCTGCGGCGCGGCCACGGCGGATATCGGCCCGTTCTACTGCCCCGCCGACTCGACCATCTATGTGGACATCAGCTTCTTCGACGCCCTGTCCGACCACTTCGGCGCCGACGACGGGCAGCTGGCGAAGATGTACGTGGTCGCCCACGAGTACGGCCACCACATCCAGCACCTCTCCGGGACGATGCAGCAGGCGGATCGCTCTCGGACCGGGCCGCAGTCGGACGCGGTCCGGCTGGAGCTGCAGGCGGACTGCTTCGCCGGGGTGTGGGCGCACCACGCCGCCGCCACGGTCGATGACGACGGCAACGCGATGCTCTCCCCGCTGACCGACCAGGACATCGGCTCCGCGCTGTCCGCGGCCAGCGCGGTGGGCGATGACCACCTCCAGGGCGACGTCGCAGGTGGCCGGGTGACGCCGGAGTCCTGGACCCACGGCTCCTCCCAGCAGCGTCGGTCCTGGTTCGCCATCGGCTACGAGCAGGGCACGGTGCAGGCCTGCGACACGTTCTCCGTCGACCGGGTGTGAGGGGCCGGCCCGGGGTCGGACCGGTCGGTTCAGATCTCCAGCTCGGAGATGTCGTACGCGGAGAGGTAGCGGTGCCCGGCGGCCTCGACGGCCGCGCGGGAGGCATCGGAGCGGTGGACGATCACGGCCACGGCGGCGATGTCGGCGCCGGCCTCGGTGAGCGCCTCGCAGGCGGTCAGGACGCTGCCGCCGGTGGTGGAGGTGTCCTCGACCGCGACCACCCGGCGCCCGGTGACGTCCGGGCCCTCGATGCGTCGCTGCAGCCCGTGGGCCTTGTTCGCCTTGCGCACCACGAAGGCGTCCAGGCTCGCGAGCTCCTCGTCGGCCGCCGAGGCGTGCAGGATCGAGCTGGCCACCGGGTCCGCGCCCAGGGTCAGCCCGCCCACGGCCTCGACGCCGGGGACCAGTCCCTCGCGGCGCAGCAGGTCCAGCATCACCCGTCCCACCAGCGGGGCGGCCTCGTGGTGGAGGGTGATGCGGCGCAGGTCCACGTAGTGATCCGCCTCGGCGCCCGAGGACAGCACGACGTGGCCGCGGACCACGGCGAGATCCCGGATCAGGACGCGCAGACGCTCACGCGCGTCCTCGATCGACAGGGACTGGGCAGGAGCGGTGCGGGAATCGGCCATGGACTCAGAATAATGGACGCCGGGAGACGTGCTGCCAGGGCCGACGAGGCGGTGCGCCGACGCGGTGGCAGGTGACGGCGCCTCCGGGGGCTAGGCGTCGTCGTCCCGCTGCCAGGGCGCGTGCAGGTTGCGTCGCGAGGCGCTGCGGCGGGAGCGCTGGACCGAACGGGCCCGCAGGCGCCGGTACCAGTCGGGCGAGGTGAGCGCACGCACCAGGGGGCGCGGGGCGATGCGGGAGAACTCGCCGGCGGTGCGGTACTTCACCGACGGGATCGACAGCACCGCACCCCGGGCCGTGTCCTTGAGCGCCTGCTCGACGACGTAGGGGGCCTTCAGCCAGGTGATCCGCGGCAGCCCGTCCATCGCCATCCCGGCGCGCTCGTGGAACTCGGTCTGCACGAAACCGGGCAGCAGCGCGGTCGCGGTAACCCCGGTGCCCTCGAGCTCCATCGCCAGGGACTCGGTGAACACCGTGACCCAGCTCTTCGAGGCCGCGTAGGGCCCGGCGGTGGTGTATCCGGCCAGGGAGCTGACGTTGAGGACGGCGCCCTTGCGGCGCTGGACCATGGTGCGGGCAGCGGCGTGGGAGAGCACCAGCACCGCCCGCATCAGGGTGTCCAGCTGCTTCTCGTGGTCCTCGATGCCGACCTCGAGGAACCCTCCGCGCAGCCCGTACCCGGCATTGTTGACCAGCAGGTCGACCCGGTCGACGGGGTCGGTGAGGCGGATCGCGACCCGCTCGAGCTGCTCACGGTCCGAAAGATCCGCGGGCAGCACCTCGACCGCGACCCGGTGGACGTCACGGATCTGCTCGGAGACGGCGCGCAGCCGGTCCTCGTCGCGGGAGACCAGCACGAGGTCGTGCCCGGTCCCGGCCAGCTGCCAGGCGAATTCGAGGCCCAGTCCGGAGGTGGAGCCGGTGACGAGTGCGCGCGCCATGGGGTGAGTTTACGACGGACTGAGGGTTTCGGTGCGCACCCTCGGTCCCCCGTAGGATCGTGGCATGCGCATCGCGACCTGGAACATCAATTCTCTGCGGGCCCGGATGGATCGGGTGCTCGACTTCCTTCAGCGGCACGAGGTGGACGTGCTGGCCCTGCAGGAGATCAAGGCCAAGCCCGAGCAGTTGGATCTCACGGCCTTCGAGGCGGCCGGGTACGAGGTCGCCACGCACGGGCTGAACCAGTGGAACGGCGTGGCGCTGTTCTCCCGCGTCGGCCTGGCCGATGTGCGCACCGAACTGCCCGACGTGCCCTCCTTCCCCGAGGACGGGACCGGGGTGGTCGAGGCGCGGGCGCTCAGCGGCGTGGTCGGCGACGGCCTGCGGATCTGGTCGCTGTACGTCCCCAACGGCCGCGAGATCGACCACCCGCACTACGCCTACAAGCTGCGCTGGTTGGAGACGCTGCGCGCCGAGGGCGCCCGGGAGCTCGCCGCGGACGCCGACGCCCGGGTCGCCCTGGTGGGCGACTTCAACGTGGCCCCGCTGGACGAGGATGTGTGGGACCGGGAGTTCTTCGAGGGGAAGACCCACGTCACCGAGCCCGAGCGGGCCGCCTTCCGTTCCGTGGTCGACGCCGGCTTCGCCGATGTGATGCGCGCGGACCACCCCGGGCCCGGCGTCTTCACCTACTGGGACTACCAGAAGCTGCGCTTCCCCAAGCGGGAGGGGATGCGCATCGACTTCGTGCTGGGCTCCCCCGCAGTGCAGTCCGCCGTGACCGGTTCGTTCATCGACCGGGAGGAGCGCAAGGGGAAGGGCGCCTCGGATCACGCGCCCCTCGTGGTGGATCTGGAGTTCTGAGCTTCTCCCCGGGGCGCCGCGCCGCGCCGTGGGGCGTGCCCGGGAGGGTGCCCGCGGCGGGGGCACCGGAGGCGGCGCACAAAGGGAGCGGCGACGCGATCTCTCGCGACGCCGCTCCGGACGAGCCGTCTGCATCGGGATCAGGCGTACACGCGATATAGCTGCGGTGGCGCTTTCGACGCCTCACAGCCGGTCCGTTGCGGGGACCAGTCGTACGTGGGTTCCGATGCCGGTATTCGTCGTTGTGCAGATCACACTACGCGCTTCACGAGGGGTGTGCAAGGACCTGCGTCCCGCTGACCGTTCCTCCACAGGGACGGGTTGTCCACGTCCGTCG
>JAKDUN010000163.1 GCA_030457675.1 Brachybacterium sp.
CCGCCGACGGCCGCCGCGGCACCGACCAGCAGCACCGCACGACGCCCGGTGCGGGGCGGGGCCGCCCGGTGCGGGGCGGCCGGCGTGCTCTCGAACTGCTCGGGGATCGGGGCGGGCACGACCCGGGTGGGAGTCCCGGGACGGCCGGGGCGCAGATGCGGTGCGGCGGGTCGTCTCACAGCCACCTCAGCTCTCGCATCCGGCGCACGATCGCCCAGCTCGCAGCCAGGTTCCCCCAGCCGTTGAGGTGGATGTCGTCGGGGGCCCGCAGGCCGACGGGCACGATCCGCTGCGCGAGCGACTCCTGGGTGGTGGCCTGCTCGAGCAGGCGCAGCGGTGCGAGCGGCGGGCAGCGGAGACCGTCCTCGGAGGTGAGCAGCCCGCCCAGGTCCAGGAAGTGGTCGCCGTACCGGCGCTGCTGCTCCTGGTTGACGGCGTCGACGGCCTCCGCGGTGGCCGAGCCGACGGGGTCGTCCGGGGTGGGCCACTGCCCCAGCACCAGGGTGTCCTGCGCGGGATCCTCAGCGGCGTCCCACATCCGCTGGGTGTCCTCGAGCACCCCGGACACGTCCAGGATGTTGTTCTTGCCCATCCACAGCACCTGACGGGACCCCTCCGCGACCTGCGCGAGCGCGGAGCGGAAGCGGCCGGCCGTGACAGAGCGCGAGGCGTCATCGGGGACGAACTGCCAGCCGGCGCCGCTGCCGTCGAGCACCCCGGGCACCCCGGCCAGGTCACCGGGGATCCGCAGGGGGCCCGCGGGGGAGAGCCCGGAGTCGAGCGCGACGGGCACCGCCCCGGACCCGGGCACGGGGTCGCCGAGAAGGCGCAGCTCAGGGGTGTCCAGGCCGCGCATCAGCAGGGTGTGCGGGGAACGGGTGGCGCCGACGCCGTAGCCGTGCACCACGGCAGGGGCGGCCGCCAGGGCGAGGTGCTCGTGGATCCGCACCGTCACCGGGGTCGCAGCGGTGCCGCCCTCCGAGCTCATCGAGGAAGAGCCCCAGAGGGTCAGCGGGCGAGCATCACGCTCGGGGGCGAGCAGGCGACGGGAGGCCTCGGTGCCGGGGGCGGCCGTGTTCCCACCCGCCGGAAGGGGTGCGGCAGGCGCGGCCGGGGCGGCAGGCTGCGGCGAGTGCATCGTGGTCCTTCACGGTGGTGCTGAACGAGCGCACCGTCCGGCGCCCACGAGTCTTCACCCTACGGGAACACGAGGCTCCGAACCAGGGGTCGCGACGTGATCTGCGGGGGAGGTCAGGACCACGCCGCAGGCTCTCGGCACTGGCTCTCTGCATTGGCTCTCTGCACTGGCTCTCTGCACTGGCGTTCCTCACGGCGCAGATCGCTCATCCCCAGTCATAGTCGACGACCACGGGGGAGTGATCCGAGAGCCGCTCGCCGCGGAACTCGCGGTCCACCTCGGTGCGCACCGCGGTGCGCGCCAGACGGGGGGTGGCGAGGTGGTAGTCCAGGCGCCAGCCCGCATCGTTGGCGAACGACTGCCCCAGCCAGGACCACCACGAGTACGGGCCGTCCTCCCCGGGGTGCAGGCGGCGCACCACGTCGATGAGCGTGCGTGGGGACAGCTGCCGGCCCAGCCACTCCCGCTCCTCGGGCAGGAACCCGTCATTCTGCTGATTGCGTCGCCACGCGGCGAGGTCCAGTTCGGTATGGGCGATGTTGAGGTCCCCCATCAGCAGGAAGTCCCGGCCGTTCGCCGCGGCCGCCCGGCGGGTGCGGGAGAGATAGCGGGCGAACGCCGCCATGAAGCGCATCTTCCGGTCGTAGCGCGCGCCGCCGTCGGGCTCCTCACGCATCCGACCGGGCCGCTGCAGAGCAGCGGGAAGGCCGCCCTTGGGCAGGTAGAGGCAGGCGATCGTCAGCGGAGCATCGGCGAGATCGACCTCGAGATACCGGCCCTCGGAGGCGAAGCGGCCCAGGCCCCGAGCGAGCGGCACGTGATCGGGAGCAGGAAGCTGGGTGAGCGCATCGGCCGCGGCCGACGGCCCACCCACCAGCGCGGTCCCGTTCCAGGTGCGCACCGCCTCCGGCGCCCGACGGGTGAGCACGGCGACGCCGTTGCGACCGGGCAGCGTGCCGAGGTCGAGGGCGACGTGGTGGTCCCCGAAGGCACCATCGGGGAGCTTGCCCTGCTGTGCCCGGACCTCCTGCAGCGCGATCACGTCGGCCCCGCGCTCAGCGAGCCAGTCACCGAATCCCCGCCGATGCGCGGCACGGATCCCGTTGACGTTGGCGGTGGCGATGCGGAGCATGCCGAGAGGTTACGGGGTCAGCGGCTGCCGGGCGACCGCCTCAGGACGCGGTCAGCTGGCGCCGCCCCAGACCCAGCACCCCGAGCAGCACCAGGACCAGCGCGATGCCCGTGACCACCAGGAACGGGACCAGCTCGAAGCTCTCGACGGGCACGGAGGCCAGATGCTCGAGCGGAGAGAGGGCGCGCACCTGGTCCGGCAGGTCCAGGAGCTCACCGAACAGCTCCACGATGGCCAGCAGTGCCACGGCGGCCCAGCCCACGATCGGCATCAGGCGGGGCAGCCAGCCGAACATCGCCGTGCAG
This sequence comes from Brachybacterium sp., assembly GCA_030457675.1. Taxonomy (GTDB): domain Bacteria; phylum Actinomycetota; class Actinomycetes; order Actinomycetales; family Dermabacteraceae; genus Brachybacterium. Next base: position 2,576 of record JAKDUN010000163.1, read on the forward strand.
AGCCCGAGCACGAACAGAGCGCTCGGAACCACCGCCAGATGGGCGAGCAGGAACTCTCCCACCAGAGCCCCGTCGCCGGTGACCGTCGCCGCGGCGAGCCCGGTGCCCACTCCGGTGAGCGTCGTGATCAGCAGGATGCCGGCAGCGATGACCAGCACGTGCGAGGTGCTCCACGCGGTGCGGCTCATCGGAGTGGCCAGCACGACCTCGGCGCGCCCCGCGCCCTCTTCGGCCCGCAGCGTCTGCATCGCGTACACGGCATACGCGGCGGCGAAGGTGATCACGAAGGCGCCGAGGAACGCGACATAGCCCTGCACCAGTGCCTCGGCGCCGAAGACGGCCCTGAACTCCTCGGGCATGCCGTCCGAGGCGTCGATCATGGTCTGGGTGAAGGCCCCGTCCACGATTCCCAGCAGCAGGACCGCTGTTCCCCAGCCGAGGAGCCCGCCGCGCTGCAGGCGGGCGGCGAGTCCCAGCGGATGGCCCAGCCAGGGGTGTGCCCGCGCGGTGCCCGGCCGGGTCGAGATGAAGCTGGCGCTGAAGTCCCGACGGCGCTGCAGGGCGAAGGCGCAGGTGATCATGAGCGCCGCGAGCGCCGCGGACAGCAGCAGCGGTGCCCAGCGGTCGTGGACGTACGGAGCGGTCTGGGCCGCCCAGCCCAGCGGGGAGACCCACGACAGCGCACCGCCTCCCACCTCGGCCATGTCGCCCATCGCGCGCAGCACGAAGGCAAGCGCCAGGGCGGCGCCCGCCATCCCGGTGGCGGCTCGGGAGAATTCGCTGAGCTGCGAGGTCACCGCTGCGACCCCCGCGAAGACCATGCCCGTCAGGCCCGTGGAGAGCCCGACGAGCACCGATCCCGCCACCGGATAGCCCACGCCGATCGCGAGGCCGATCACCACGGCGGCCGCCACCGCGTTCGCGAGCAGTGCGACGGCCAGGGCGGCGGTGAGTGCGGTGTGCCGACCGGTGACGTTCGCGCGCACGAGTTCGGCGCGACCGGACTCCTCCTCGCCCCGCGTGTGCCGGGTGATGAGGAAGATGTTCATCAGGGCGCAGAGGATGACCAGGTAGGGCGCGTACCCGGCGGCGAAGAACCGCTCGTAGGTCGGGGCGTCCAATCCGAAGGCAGGGCCGGTGAACATCCGCCCCACCGGCTGCGCGAGCATCAGGGTGAGGTTGCTCAGATCCGCCTCGCGCGGTGCGAGCTGCGGCAGGGCGCCGCCGATGTAGATCACCAGCAGGCCGTGGCCGGCGATCCAGGCGGGCAGGCGGATCCGATCCCGGCGCAGCGCCAGACGGAGCAGTGTGCCCAGGCCGGCCAGCGGCGCCTCGGCCCCGGGTGCCTCGGCACGGGGGCCGACATGCGTGTGCGCAGTCATCGGGCCATCTCCCTCGTGGAGTCCGTCGGTGCGTCGGTCCCTGCGCCGGTCTCTGCGCCGGTCTCTGCGTCGGTCTCTGCGTCCTCTCCGTAGTGGCGCATCAGCAGCTGTTCCAGGGTCGGTGGATGAGCCACCAGGGACCTCACGCCCAGGGGGGCGAGGGCACGGACCACGCCGTCGACCTGGTCCCCGTCGACCTGGAAGGAGGTCGTGCCGTCCTCGGTGGTCAGGTCGTGGATCCCCTCCAGCTGGGCCAGGGAGTCCGCCCCCCGGTCCAGCTCGGCGACGAAGGTGGTGCGGGTCATGTGGCGCAGCTGCGAGAGCGATCCCGTCTCGACGATCCGACCCTGGCGGACGATGGAGAGCCGATCGGCCAGCGCCTCCACCTGCGCGAGGATGTGGCTGGAGAGCAGCACCGTGCGCCCGGCGGCCTTGACCTCGGCGATCGCCTGCTGGAAGACCACCTCCATCAGCGGGTCCAGTCCGGCGGTCGGCTCGTCCAGCAGCAGCAGGTCCACCTCGGAGGCGAGCGCCGAGATCAGTGCCACCTTCTGTCGATTGCCCTTGGAGTAGGTGCGGGCCTTCTTGGAGGGGTCGAGGTCGAAGCGCTCGCACAGCTCGTCGCGCTTGCGCCGGTCCAGTCGGCCGCGCAGGCGCGCCAGCAGGTCGATCGCCTCACCGCCGGTGAGAGTGGGCCACAGCTCCACATCGCCGGGAACATAGGCCAGCCGACGGTGCAGGGACACCGCGTCGCGCCACGGGTCCCCGCCCAACAGGCGCACGGTGCCGCCGTCGGCGCGCAGCATCCCCAGCAGCACGCGCATGGTGGTGGACTTCCCGGCCCCGTTCGGTCCCAGGAAGCCATGCACCTCGCCGGGGGCGACCTCGAGGTCGAGGCCGTCCAGGGCGCGGGTGCGGCCGAAGGTCTTGATCAGTCCTTGCGCGGAGATCACGGGTGTGGTGCTCATGAGCGGGTCAGTGCTCCTCGTCGTGGGTGGGTCGGGCGGAGTCCGGATCGTCCGGGAGGGCGGCGAGCAGACCCTCGCCGGTCTGCTCGGTGATCAGCCCCTGTGAGTAGAGCTCGAGGGCCGGTCGGAAGTAGCGGCCCAGGGACTCCGGGGCGTCGTCGCCGGCGAGGAGGTCGACGTCGAGCAGGCGCGAGACCTGCTCGTGGAGGGTCAGGGCGCCGAGGGACCACAGCAGCAGCACCGCGGCCCGATCCCGGGGGAACCGGCTGGGCAGGATCATGCCTGCGCGCTCGCCGGCCTCCATGTACTCGAGGGCGTCCTCGAGCATGTCGTCGATGAGCGCCGCGGTGTGCTCTCCGCCCTCGGTCATGGCCCGGGTGAGATAGCGCAGCAGTCGCGGTGCGTCCTGCAGCTGTTGCACGACGGAGAAGTGGCCGCCGCCCGCCGCGCCGCCGACCGTCTCCTTCTTCCGCGAGCGCACCTGGTCCGTGACGTGCTGATCACAGGCTGTGCGCAGGCCCTGCTTGGTGCCGTAGTGATGGATGATCAGCGCCTGGGACACCCCGGCCGCGTCCGCGATGGACCTCAGCGACGTCGCACGGAAGCCGTGCTCGCCGAACAGGTCGATCGCCGCATCCCGGATCCGGTCGATGCTGCTGAGCTCCTGGTCCGCGTCGGCTCCCATGGCGCCCCTCTCGTCGCTGACTGAACACTCAGTCAGCCTAGGGCTGACTGAGTGTTCAGTCAAGGCGGGTCGGGGCTCCGCGGCAAGGAGTGCGACAGGGCCCCGAGCGATCACTCGGGGCCCTGCCAGGTCGTGCTCGGCGCAGTGGCCGAGGCCTCAGGCGACCGGCTCGCCCTGGACGGGCCCTTCGGTGTTCGGCGACCAGCCCAGCGCCGGGGCGACGTGCCTCGCGAAGGACTCCAGGATGTGCAGGTTCAGCTCGACACCGGCCTGCGAGGGGATGGTCAGCAGCAGGGTGTCCGCGGACTGCACTGCGGCGTCGGCCTTCAGCTGCTCGATCAGCTGATCCGGCTCGCCCGTGTACGAACGGCCGAAGGTGGAGCGGGTGCCGTCGATGATGCCGATCTGGTCGGAGTCCTCGCCGGGCCGCAGGCCGAACAGCTGGCGATCCTGCTCGGTGACGATCGGGAAGACGCTGCGGGAGACGGAGACGCGCGGGGTGTGCTCGTGGCCGGCCTCGCGGAACGCCTCGCGGAAGCCGTCGATCTGCTCGGCCTGGAGGTCACCGAAGGAAGCGCCCGTGGCCTCGGTGAGCAGGGTCGAGCTCATGAGGTTCAGGCCCTGGGCGCCCGTGCGCTCGGCGGTCTCGCGGGAGCCGGCACCCCACCAGATGTGCTTCACGAGGTCCTCGGACTGCGGCTCGATGCGCAGCGCGGCGTGCGGTGCGGCGTCGGACATGTAGGGCTGCGCAGCTGCGCGGGTCATCGGTGTTCCCTGGATGGCCTGCAGGAACACCTCGAACTTCGACATGGCGATGTCGGCCCCGCGCGGATCCGTGGAGCCGGTGTAGCCGAAGGACTCCCAGCCGCGGTCCGCCGCCTCGGGGGCGCCGCGGGAGATGCCCAGCGCCACGCGGCCGTCGGCGAGGAGGTCCAGCGCGGCGGCCTCCTCCGCGAGGTAGAGCGGGTTCTCGTAGC
>JAKDUN010000164.1 GCA_030457675.1 Brachybacterium sp.
GGGGGGGGGGCGGGGCGGCGCCCCCCCCGCCGCGCCAGCCCCCGGCATGCCGCCCGAGGAGATCACCCGGAAGCTCGGCGAGGTCGGCCTGGTCAATCCGCTGCAGTCCCTGGCCGTGGGCGCCATCGCATACGCCGGGGCGTTCCTGATGGCAATCGTCGCCGTGGTGCTGTCGGTGGTCGCCATCGTCGTCAACGGTCTGGGCAACCCGGTGGATTCGGCGCTGGAGTCCGTGGACATGGACCAGGCCGAGGCGGGGAGCGGCGTCGCCTCCCTGCTGCGCCTGCCCTTCCAGCTCGTCGCCATGGCGACCTTCGGGTCCTTCGACGTCGACGGCACCATCGAGGGCGTGAGCTTCGGAGCGGGTCTCCGCATCCTCCCGTTCGGGATCACCCTGGTCATGGTGCTGCTGGCCTTCTACGGCGGGCGCTTCGTGCAGAAGCGCCAGCGGGCCGGTCTCCTCGGCATCTGGACCACGTCGGTCCTCACCGGCTTCGGGGTGGCGCTGTTCACCGTGCTCTCCGCCTTCATCCTCGCCGAGCGCGTCCCGGCCGAGGCGGGTGCCTCGATCAGTCTGCACGCAGCCGGATTCGACACCTTCTTCGGCGCCTTCGCCCTGATCACCCTGTCGCTCGCCCTCGGTCGGCTCACCGTGCGCGCGCGCCGGAGCTGGTGGCCGCTGGTCGCGGACCTCCCGGCCGCCTTCAAGCTCGCCGTCTCCCACGCCCTGATCGTCACCGTGCTCGGCCTGTGCGGGGTGACCATCGTCAGCACCATCCAGGCACTGATCGACGGCGAGACGCCTCCGATGATCTACGTGCTCCTGCTGCTGCCGCTGATCGGTGGCCATGTCCTGTCGTTCGTCACGGGTCTGGACATGCTGTCCGCGGCCACCGCGAACATCGACGGTGCGGGCGCGTTGAGCTACCTCATGGACGGGATGAACGGGACGGAACGGGCGACGATGTTCTCCCTGCCCTGGTACACCTGGCTCGGCGGGCTGCTCCTCGGCGGCCTCGCGCTGCTGCTCGCCTCCCTGCTCTGGCAGCATCAGCGCCGGATCGTCCCGCATCACGTCGTCTCGCTCGGAGTCTCGTGGATCGCGCTGCCCGCCGCGTACTTCCTCGGCGGTCTCGTGCTGCTGGTGCTCTCGCAGGCGTCCGTCGCGGCCCGGCTCTCCGGTGGGGGCTTCTTCTTCGGCGACATGCGGATCGGGGCCTCCGTGGGCCTGGCCGCGTGGACGCCGCTCCTGGCGATGATGGCCGGCGTGATCGTCGAGCTGCTGAGCCGCTTCGTCGCCCCGTTCCTCACCCCGTTCCTGCCGTCCGCGGCACTGTCCTGGTTCCGCAGGCCGCTGGCTCCCGCCGCCGCGGGCGTGACCTCGGGTGCCGTCGGCGCGGCGGGCGCCTCTTCGGCAGCCGGTCCGGCCGGCTCCGGGCCTCTCACGTACTCCGCACCTCTCGCAGGGGCCGCACCCGACGGCGGTTTCTCTCTCGCGCCCTCGGCGCAGGGGATCCCGACGGATATCAACGCCGACGGCGTCGTCGAGGCCGGAACCGTCTCCGCCCAGCATGCCGGGCAGGCTCAGGCGCACGAGGCCGTGCCGACGTCGGCCGACGGAACCGCTGCCGCCGGGCGCTATGCCACGATGCCGATCGGAGCCACCGCCGGGGCACTTTCCTTCGCGGGTGCTGCGGGTGCTGCTGGTGCCGCTGGTGCCGGTGGTGCCGGTGGCGCTGCAGGGGCCGACGGTTCGACCGCCGAGCCCGGCGCCGCCGGGAACTCCACCGGGAAGATCACCGCGGCCGCCGCGTCGCTGTCCCCGAGGACTCGGAAGCTGGTCCTCGCCGGGGCGGTCGTCGTCGGCGCCGGGATCGTGCTGGTCATCGGCCTGATCGTCACCTTCGTGGTCCTCTCGAACACCGTGTTCTCCCCGGAGAAGCGCGTGGAGGCCTACCTCGGCGCCGTCCAGGCGGGCGACGCCGAGCAGGCGCTCGAGATCGCTGCGCCGAACGTGCCCACCGCGCAGCAGGCGCTGCTCACCAACGACATCGCGGGCGCTGCGGAGAACCGCATCAGCGACTTCGAGATCGTCGGCTCCGAGGAGAGCGGCTCGAAGAGCGCGACCGTCACCGCGAAGGTCACCCAGGACGGCGTGACCACCACGCGCACCTACCGGGTCGACCGCAGCGGACGCACCGCGGTGGTGTTCCCGGACTGGACCATGGCCGAGACCGAGTACGCCACGCTCGCCCTGATGATCCCGGACGGGGCGGCCACCCTCCTGGTCAACGGCCAGGAGGTCGCGGTCTCCGATCTCGACACCTCCGAGGGCTACTACGCACCGGCGGCCGTGCTGCCCGGGCAGTACACGGTGACGCTGCCGGAGTCCTCCGAGCTCGTCGCCGCCGTCGAGAGCGTCGCCTACGTCTCGGCCGATCCGGACGACTGGTACGAGCTGTACGCCGCCCCGGGCTACAGCCTCTCCGAGTCCGGCATGGAGGAGGTCCAGACCCAGGTCGACGCGCTGCTCGACGAGTGCGCGACGAGCACCGAGGAGAGCCCCGACGGCTGCCCGTTCCGCGCCTACGCCTACGGCGTCGTGGAGGACAGCGGCTCCTGGACGATCGACTCCTATCCCACGGTGGAGGTCGAGGAGGGCGAGGAGGGCTGGTACTTCGGCTCGTCCTCGTCCGCCGGCGCGGCCACGTACTCCTACCAGAAGGAGGGCTGGGGGTCCGACGACGAGCCCACCGACGAGACCGACGAATCCTCGTTCTCGGTCTCGGGCACCGTGACCGTCGGCGAGGACGGCACAATGGCCGTGGAGTTCGACGACGGCTGGTGGTGACCCGGCCTGACCGGACCCGAGCGGCCATGTCCCCGCCGGGTCGCTCGGACCCGGCGGGGCTGCCGAGCGGGTCTGCTCAGACCGGCACGACGAGCGGGCGGCCGGTGACCGGGTGCGCGAGGACGGCGACCTTCTGCCGGTAGACGTCCTCGATCCGCTCCGGGGTCAGCACCGACTCGGGCGCGCCGAGCGCGGCGAGCCGTCCTGCCGAGAACATCGCCACCCGGTCGCAGAAGCGGGCCGCGAGCGACAGGTCGTGCAGCACCACCAGCACGCAGCGCCCCTCGTCGGCCAGCTCGCGGGCCCGCTGCATGAGCAGCTCTTGGTGCCGCAGGTCCAGCGGCGCCGTCGGCTCGTCGAGCAGCACGATGGCGGCGCTCTGGGTGAGGGTGCGGGCGAAGACCGTGCGGGCCAGCTCGCCGCCGGACAGCGTGGTCACGTCGCGCTCGGCGAGGTCCGCGATCTCCGCATCGACCAGGGCCGCGGCGACGATCTCGTCGTCCTCGTCGGAGGCGTCGTGCGGAGCGCGGCCCATCTCCACCAGCTCGCGCACGGTGAAGGAGAAGGCCTGGCCGTGCTGCTGGGTCATCACCGAGCGCTCGCGGGCCAGGGCCTTCGCCGTCCACCGATGCGGTGCGATGCCGGCCAGGGTGACCTCTCCCGTGGTGGGCACGAGGTCCCCGGCCAGCAGCGCCAGCATGGTGGACTTCCCGGCCCCGTTCGGACCGACCATCGCCACCAGTTCTCCGGGGGAGGCGGTGAAGGAGACGTCCTCGAGCAGTCGGGCGCCGTCGATCGTGAACCCCGCGCCGTGCACCTCGAGGCAGGGAGTGGGCGAGGGCCGGGGACCCGACGGCGGACCGTCCTGGGGCACGGGGCCGTGCTGACGCGCGCTCACAGCTGCACCGCCCGGGACCGCATCACCAGGGCGAGGAAGAACGGCGCGCCCATGAGCGCCGTGAACAGGCCGATCGGCACCTCCGCCGGGGGAGCGACCACCCGCGAGAGGGTGTCGGCCACGACGATCAGCAGCGCCCCGAGCACTGCGGAGACGGGCAGCAGGGCGCGATGGCCCGGCCCGCACAGCAGGCGCACGATGTGCGGGACCACGAGGCCGATGAACCCGATCGTGCCGGTGAAGGCGACGGTCGCGCCGGTGAGCAGCGCGGTGATCACGATGACCAGGCGCCGGGTGGAGTTGACGTCCAGTCCGAGGTGCTTGGCCTGGCGCTCGCCGAGGGTCAGCAGGTCCAGCCGCCGTGCGAGGCTCATCAGCAGTCCCAGCCCGAGCAGAACCGGGAGGGTCACGATCGCCAGGCGCAGCCAGCTGATCGAGCCCAGCGAGCCCATCTGCCAGAACACGACGGACTCGAGCTCGTCGTCGTCGGCCGCGAAGGTGAAGAACCCGGTCGCGGCGCTGAACGCGGCGCCGACGGCGATGCCGACCAGCAGCAGGCGCGCGGTGCCGGTCCCCGCCGACGGGCGGGCGAGCGCGTAGATCAGGGCGGTGGCGAGCAGGCCGCCGACGAAGGCGGAGGCTGGCACCACCCACGCCACCAGGGCACCGGTGATCGGGGGCAGCATCACGATCGCTCCCACGGCACCGGTCGAGGCGCCGGCGCTCACGCCGATGATGCCGGGATCGGCCAGCGGGTTCCGGAACAGGCTCTGCAGGGCCGCACCGGAGACGGCGAGGGCGGCGCCGGTGAGCGCGCCGAACAGGACCCGCGGCATCCGCAGGTCCATCACCACGGTCGTCTCGAGCGGCCCGGCGCCGGGGCCGAGGCCGAGGATCTCGTGACCGGCGACCGCGAGCACGGTGCGCGGGGTCAGCTCGATCGGTCCGGAGCCGATGGCCACCACGATCGCGATCGCCAGCACGACGGCCACCACCGGCAGCGCCGCGCCCAGCGGGACGCGGCGTGTGCGCTCGGTGAGCGCTCGCTTCACGCCGCGAGGTCCGCCAGTGCGGCCGCGAGCGCCACGGCGCCCGCGCCGACCGCGGAGCCGGAGACCTTGATCTGCTCGCTGGGCATGAGCACGAAGCTGTTCGCCTGGCCGGCCGGGGTCTGCGCGAGGGTCGGGAAGGCCTCCAGGAACCCCTCGAAGCCGCCCCACTCCTCGAGGTCGCCGGTGCCGGTGATGATGACGTCCGGGGCGAGGTCCAGCAGGCCCTCGTCGCTGAACTCGACGGAGTAGCCGCGCAGCCCTGCCTCGACCCCGCAGTTCACGGCGCCCACGGCCTCGAGGATGTCCGCGGCGGCGGTGCCGGTTCCCACCACGGCGTTCGCGCCGCCCGCACCGGAGGAGGTCACCACCAGCACCCGCAGCGCCTTGGCGCCGTCACCGGCGGAGTCGGAGGCCTCGGCCAGCTGCGCCTCGACCGCGGCGGCCAGCTCCTCGCCGGCCTCGGGGTCCCCGATGAGCTCGCCGATGCTGCGGATCTTGTCCACCACCGCCTGCTGGCCGTCGACCACTGCGGCGGAGAGCCCCGCCGAGCGGAACTGTTCGGCGACGTCCCCGTGACGCTTGACGTTGTTGCCGATGAAGCAGGTGCCGTCCACCGAGAGCAGGCCCTCGGTGCCGGTCTGCTGGGAGAACTCGTACTGCTCGGGAGCGTCCAGAGCGGCCTGGGCCACGGAGTTGGTGGGGGCGGCGTAGATCAGGTCGGCGAGGCCCAGGGCGGCCATCATGTCGGCCACGTCCTCGCCGCCGACGATGGTGCGGGAGAGATCCTCGATGGTGACCTCGGTGCCGGTTCCGTCGGTCACGGTGACCGGGAGCGACGGGGAGGCGTCGGCGGTGGGGACGTCGGTGCCCTCCACCCAGGTCCAGCCGTCGGGCAGGTCCGCGGGAGCGCCCGGCGCGGCCGCGCCGCCGCCCGCATCGGAGGCGCCGGAGCTCTGCTCGCTCGCGGAGGAGCTGCATGCCGCGAGGGAGGCGAGGGCGGCCAGGGCCGGGACGGTGGTGACGAGGCGACGACGGGAGAGGTGCACGGGGGTCCTTGTGCTCGGGCATGCCGGAGACCGATGAGGCGACGGCACGCGAAGGCTGATGCAGGGGAGACCTTGGAGGTTAGGCAAGGCTGGCCTCACTGTAAACGTGTCACCGTGATGAGAGTCGCGCACCACCGTCGAGCGTGGCGCACGTCACCCTCCCAGGCGCATCCAGGCGTCACCGCGCACGCGCAGCCCCAGGGTCACCGCGCGGGCGATGAGGAAGATCAGCGTGCACGCCACCCACAGTGCGGCCAGCGCCCACGGCCCCTGCCAGCCGGAGACGTACACGAGCGCCGCGAAAGGCAGGGTGACCGCGGCATTGAGCACGCCCACCCTGGCGAGGTACGGGGCGTCGCCGGCGCCCATCAGCACCCCGTCCAGCACGAACACGTATCCGGCCACCGGCTGGGCGACCATGAGCACCCACAGCGCCGCACGCAGGTTCTCCTGCACGGCGACGTCCGGGGTGAACAGGCCCGGGATCACGTAGCTGGCGGCGAGCAGCAGGACGCCGGTGACCACGCCGCCGCCCACGCCCCACAGCATCAGCCGACGGGTCACGGCGCGCACGGCGACGGCGTCGGCCGCACCCAGGAACCGCCCGGTGAGCGCCTGCCCGGCGATCGCGAGGGCGTCCAGCGCGAGGGAGAGCAGGGTGAAGACGGTCAGCGCGATCTGATGCGCGCCCAGGGCTCTTCCCGGTTCGTGGTGATGGGGAGCGTCGCGTCGTTG
>JAKDUN010000165.1 GCA_030457675.1 Brachybacterium sp.
CCCCGGGGATGACCCCGCCCCCGCCCCCCCCGCGCCCCCGGGTCGGCGGGGCGCCCCCGCGCCGCGCGCCGTGCTGCGACCGGTCCCGGAGGGGTTCCCGACCCCTCCGCCGCGCCCGGCGCGGCCGAACCGTCGGCCCGCCCCGAGGACCGAGGCCACCGCGGCGCCGACCCGCCATCGCCATCTGCTGCTCGCCGGGATCGCCGTCGCAGCCGTGCTGCTGCTGATCGTGGTGGTGGGAGGCGGGATCCTCGCGGTGCGCTCCGTCTCCTCCGGGGGCTCCCCCGCCGACCCCGCGCCCACGGCCGCCGACGAACCGGGGTCCCCGGACGGGCCGGGGCAGACCGGGCTCGGCAGCACCGAGATCGGCGGGGTGGTGGTCACCGAGGTGAGCACCGAGGTCGGTGTCCGCGGCGTGGGCGACCCGAGCTCCAGGAGGGAACCCGACGGCGAGTACGTCATCATCACCTTCGCGGTCGACAACCCGACCCCCACCCCGATCCGGATCGGGGACAACGTCTCACTCGAGACCGCCGACGGGACGTATCCGGTGGACCGTGAGGCCACCCGCGAGCACACCGCCGACACCAGCGACTACGATCTGGTCCCGTCCGAGGGTTCCACGACCTTCCATGCCGTCTTCGACGCCCCGATCGGCACCGACCCGATCGGTCTCCATCTCGAGCTCGAGGATCTCGGGGAGAACGGCACCCTGCCGCTCAGCGGCTGACCCGCCCCGTATCCCGCGTCCCGCGGCGCTCGCATCGCGCGGTTCCGTCCCGAACCGCACCCCGACCCCAGAGGAATCCCCCATGACCGATCACCAGCACACCGACCACGCCGAGCACGCCGAGCACGCCGACGAGGCGTCCGACTCCCAGCATCTGCGCGACATCTCCGAGGTGGCCTCGGTCGAGATCATCACCTCCGCCTGTGTGCACCTGATGAGCGCCGCGGCGGTGAAGGTCGGGCTCGCCGAGGACGAGGAGTCCGGGCAGCACCAGGATCTCGCCGAGGCGCGGAAGCTGATCATCGCGCTGGCGGGCCTGGTCACCGCGGCAGCCCCGGAGATCGGCAATGAGCACGCCCGCTCGCTGCGCGACGGCCTGCGCTCGCTCCAGCTGGCCTTCGCCGAGGCGCTGCCCTTCCCGGATGCCCCCGGCGAGGCGCCGGGCGAGAAGTACACCGGCCGCGTCTCCTGACCGGCTCCGCCCGGCGGGCCGGCCCTGCCATGTCCGGCATGGCGACTGAGCCCGTCGGGCCCGGCACCTCGGCTCCGTCCACTGTGCCGGAGATCGGGGCGCGGCGGCTCAGGAGCCGAGCACGAGCCTCAGCGAACTGATCCGCTCCGCGACGATCTCCTCGGCACCGAGCTGTGCGGTGACCGCATCGACCACGGCCCGAACCTCCTCGGCGGTGAGGCCGGGGCGCAGCTGCAGATGGAGATCTACCTCGGCGCGCTCCCCGGCCCGGGCGGTCAGCCCCTGCACCTCGGCAGAGGCCTGTTGCCCGGCCCGGTCCAGCGCCTGTGCCAGCTCGGGGTCCCGATGCGGCGGGAGCCATTCCCGGCCCTGGGCCAGCGCCCACAGCACGGAGCGGGGCAGCAGGATCGACCCGCCCTCCTCGCTCGGGGTCGCGGGATCCAGCAGCAGGCCGGTGCAGCCTTCCTGGACGGCGGCCTGCGCGGCCTGCGGGGCGATGACCGGCACCGGCCGGGCATCCTCGCGCCAAGCGCTGAGCGCGGCCACCGAGGTGAACAGCGGCAGCACGGTGGTGCCGTCGGCCGCGGTGATCGAGACCATCGCCATGTCGGCGCCGTTGTCCCCGGTCAGTCCATGCGCGGTGGTGCCCGTCTCGGTGGCGACCGCCATGATCGGCACCAGCACCCGCGCGCTGCTCAGGGCAGCCACCAGATGCTGCCGGTGCGGGTCCTGCCCGGCACGATGGGCGGACAGCGCCTCCGCCAGAGGCTCTGGCGCCTGGCCGTCGTCCCCGGGGAAGGGGCTGAGCGTGTAGTCGCGCCCCTCCCAGCTCACCCCTGCGGTATCGGTCAGCGGTGATTTCTCTCGGAAATGGGCGGGCAGCGTGCGTCGCGCCCGGTCGCCTGCCTCCGGGGGCGCAGTGTCACCCTCCGGCAGCGCAGTGTCACCCTCCGGCAGCGCGGTGTCATCCTCCGGAGGTGCTGTGCGCTCGGTCCTCCCGTGCCGACGCGCGCGCCGCTTCCACCACCGCCTCATGGGCGGCCCGCGACGTCGAGCGCCTCGCCCATCGTGAACGCCTGCGCATACAGGGCCTTGCCGACGATCGCGCCCTCGACCCCGGCCGGGACCAGCTCGCGCAGCGCGCGCAGGTCGTCGAGGGAGGAGATCCCACCGGAGGCGACGACCTTCGCATCTGTGCGGGAGCACACCTCGGCCAGCAGGTCCAGGTTCGGGCCCCGCAGGGTGCCGTCCTTGGTGACGTCGGTGACGACGTAGCGCTGGCAGCCCGCCTCGTCGAGCCGCTCGAGGGTCTCCCAGAGGTCACCGCCCTCGCGGGTCCAGCCTCGGGCGGCCAGCGTGGTGCCGCGCACGTCCAGGCCCACGGCGATGCGGTCGCCGTGCTCGGCGAGGATCTCCGCGGTCCACTCCGGGTTCTCCAGGGCGGCGGTGCCGAGGTTCACGCGTCGGCATCCGGTGGCCAGTGCCGCGGCGAGGGACTCGTCGTCACGGATCCCGCCGGAGAGCTCGACGTTCATGTCGACCGCGGCGACCACCTCGGCGAGCATCGGGGCGTTGCTGCCACGACCGAAGGCCGCGTCGAGGTCCACCAGGTGCAGCCAGCTGGCACCGCCGGTCTGGAAGGCGAGCGCGGCGTCCAGCGGCGCGCCGTAGGCGGTCTCGGAGCCTGCCTCGCCCTGGACGAGCCGGACGGCCAGGCCATCCTGCACGTCGACGGCGGGGAGCAGCTCGAGCACGGGAGCGGTCATGGGGTGCCTCCTGGAAGCGATGGTCCGGGCCGCGGCCCGGCATGGGGGGTCTGTGGGGAGGTCGTCGCTGCGGGATGCGCGGCGACCGGGGCGGGCGGGCTCAGCCGACCTGGATGCGCCAGATCGCGACGCCGAAGCAGATGAGGCCGAACAGCAGGAAGCCGGCGGTCGCCCACCACGGCTTCTTCGAGCGGTAGAAGGACCAGGCACCGCCGAGCAGCATGCCGCCGACGAACAGCGTCAGGAACGCGAAGAACATCCCTCATAGCCCCCGGTCGTAGCGGGGCAGGGTGCGCAGCCAGTTGGCCAGCAGTGCTGCTCCGGCGTCCCCGGATTTCTCGGGGTGGAACTGGGTGGCGCACAGCGCGCCGTTCTCGACAGCGGCGACGAAGCGGTCCCCGCCGTGCTGGGCCCAGGTGACCTTCGGCGGGATCATCGGGCCGATCGGCTCCATCTCCCAGCTCCGGGCGGCGTAGGAGTGGACGAAGTAGAACCGCTCCTCAGCGATGCCCGCGAACAGGGTCGTCCCCTCGGGCGCCTCGACGGTGTTCCAGCCCATGTGTGGGACGACGTCCGCCTGGAGCCGGGTCACCTCGCCGGGCCACTGGCCGAGCCCGGCGGAGCGCTCTCCGTGCTCGTCCCCGGCGTCGAACATGACCTGCTGGCCCACGCAGATCCCGAGAACCGGTCGGCCGCCGGCCAGGCGGCGCTCGACGAGCCGGTCGCCGCCGACCGCCTTGATCTGGGCCATGGTGGCGGCGAAGGCGCCGACGCCGGGCACGACCAGCCCGTCGGCCGCCAGGGCCCGGTCGCGGTCGGCGGTGAGCTCGACCTCGGCGCCGGCGGCCTCCAGGGCGCGCACCACGGAACGCACGTTGCCCGAGCCGTGGTCCAGGACCACCACGCGGGGCGGGGCCGACTGTTCGGTCTCGGCTGCCGCCGTCACTTGCGCTTCTTCCCGGAAGCGATCCATTCCAGCGCCTCGGCGCGGCTGAGCCCGGAGGGGTCCAGGCCGTCGCCCAGCTCGGCCAGGTCGGTCGCGCCGAGCAGCAGCTCCTCGACGACGTCGTCGACCGCACCGAGGACGATGGCGGGCGAGATGTCCTCGCCGCGCTCCCCGTTCTTGTAGCGGGTCGCGGTCATGCGGTCGCCGCGGCGCCAGAACAGCACGATCCCGTTGCGCTGCAGCGCGGCCGAGGTGATCGCCGCGAGATCGTGAGCGGCGGTCTCGGGGAGGGGGCCCGCGGCGATCGCGCCGGTGCTGGTGTCGAGGGTGCGGGTGCCGGTGGGGATGTCGATCCCGTCGGTGCGCGCCTCCCGGCCCAGTCGGATCACGCCGGCCAGTGCCTTCGCGGAGACGACGGAGGTCGCGATCACGGCGACGGTGGGCTCACCGTCCCCCTCCGCGGGCTCGGACAGCACGTCCTCGACGGTCAGCGGGGCGTCGTCGAGGGAGACCCCCTCCATGAGCCGCGCGAACTCGGCATCGATGTCATCGGCGGGACGGCGCGCGTCCTCGCCGCCGGTCCCGCCGGTGCGGGGATCCTCAGGGTCGACGGTGCTCACAGTGCTCCCTTGGTCGAGGGGACGTCGAGGACGCGGTCATCGTAGGCGCAGGCGGCGCGCAGTGCACGGGCCAGGGCCTTGAACTGTGCCTCCACCACGTGGTGGGGGTCCCGTCCCTCGAGCAGGCGGATGTGCAGGCAGATCGCGGCGTGGTGGGCGATCGATTCGAAGACGTGCCGGGTCAGCGAGCCGGTGAAGTGGCCGCCGATGAGGTGCAGGGCCTGGGCCTCGCTCTCGCCGGAGTGGACGCAGTAGGGACGGCCGGAGAGGTCCACGACGGCTTGGGCGAGGGTCTCGTCCAACGGGACCAGCGCGTCGCCGAAGCGGGCGATGCCCTGCTTGTCGCCGAGGGCTTCGCGCAGCGCCTGGCCGAGCACGATCGAGGTGTCCTCGACCG
Organism: Brachybacterium sp.; assembly: GCA_030457675.1. Taxonomy (GTDB): domain Bacteria; phylum Actinomycetota; class Actinomycetes; order Actinomycetales; family Dermabacteraceae; genus Brachybacterium. Next base: position 4,932 of record JAKDUN010000165.1, read on the forward strand.
TGTGATGGGCATCGATGTGGGTATCGCCGGTCGCCGTCACGGTGAGGTCGAAGCGGGCGTGGGTGCCCAGCGCCGTGAGCATGTGGTCGAAGAACGGCACCGTGGTGGAGACATCGACCTGGCCGGTGCCGTCGATGTCGAGGCTGAGCTCGATCGAGGACTCACGGGTGGTGCGGCTGATGGTCGCGGTGCGGGGGCCGCGCGCAGCCGGGCTCTGCGCGGCGGTGCTCTGCGCGGCGGTGCTCTGCGCGGCGGTGCTCTGGGTGTCGGTCATCGGGGGTCGGCCTCCTCGAGGGCGGTGCGGAATGCGGCATTGTCCTCGGGGGTGCCGAGGGAGACGCGCAGCCAGCCGGCGGGGCCGACGGCTCGGATGAGGACGCTTCGGGCGAGGAGGGCCTCGAACACGGCGTCACGGTCGGTGAAGCTGCGGAACAGAATGAAGTTCGCGTCCGACGGGGCGACCTCGTGGCCGCGCGAGCGCAGATGCTCGGCGAGCGCGTCCCGCTCGCTGCGCAGCAGCGCCACCTTCCCCAGCAGCTCCTCGCGGTGGGCCAGCGCCGTGCGGGCGACCGCCTGGGTGAGCGCGGAGAGGTGGTAGGGCAGACGCACCACGCGGACGGTGTCGACGATTCCCGGGTCGGCGACCAGGTAGCCCAGGCGGGCACCCGCGAGCGCGAAGGCCTTGGACATGGTGCGGGTGACCACCAGGTTCGGGTGCTTCGGCAGGAGGGTGAGCGCGCTGGGGACGCCGTCGCGGCGGAACTCGCCGTAGGCCTCGTCGACCACCAGCAGGCCGCGGGTGGGGGCGAGCGCGGCAGCCGCCGCCTCGACGACCGCGAGCTCCAAAGACGTGCCGGTGGGGTTGTTCGGGCTGGTCAGCACCACGATGCTGGGGCGGTGCTGCGCGATCGCGTCAGTCACGGCCTCAGCGGTGAGCGCGAAGTCGGGGGCGGGGCCGCGCTCGGCGGTGACCCACTCGGTGTAGGTGTCGCGGGCGTACTCGGGATACATCGAGTAGTGCGGGGTGAAGCCCAGCGCGGTGCGGCCGGGGCCGCCGTAGGCCAGCAGCAGCTGGTGCATGACCTCGTTGGAGCCGTTGGCGGCCCAGACGGCGTGCGCCTCGGGGGCCGGGATCCCGGCCTCGGCGGCGAGATAGGTGCCGAGGTCGGCGCGCAGTCCCAGGGCCTCGCGGTCGGGGTAGCGGTTCAGGCCCACAGCCGCTTCGGTCGCCGCACGGCCGATGGCCGCGGCGAGCTCCGGGGAGGGGCCGTAGGGGTTCTCGTTGACGTTCAGCGCATGCGCGACCTCGAGCTGGGGAGCGCCGTAGGGAGCGGCTCCCGCGATGCCGTCCCGCGGAGCGGGCAGCGTGGAGCTGTCGAGGGTCGGAGCAGGGTTCGCGGACATGGCCTCCATGGTAGTTCTCACCGGCCGCTCGCGACCTGCCCGTCCGCTCGCTGAGGCACCTCGCCTGCACCGTCGGGTCGCGAGCGTGGCGCCCTTCACAACCGCGAGCCCGACCCCCGGATGTGCAGGCGCCTGTCAGTACCCTGGAGCGATGTTCCGTTCCCTGGGTGCTCTGGTGGGCGACCTGCTGGTCGTCCTGCTCTTCGTCGCGATGGGTCTGGTGCAGCACGGCA
>JAKDUN010000166.1 GCA_030457675.1 Brachybacterium sp.
ACCGCGCGCCAGCACCCCGCCGTGCTGGTGCCGGGCCTGAAGCGACTGCTGAAGGGCTCCTGGGAGCAGCGCCGCTGGTTCACCCTCGCCGTGCTCGGTGCCACCGCCTTCGCGCTCCTGCAGATCGCCACCTCCGCCGTGATCGGCCGCGTCACCGAGCAGGTGATCGTGCCGTCCTTCCAGCGCGGCGAGGCGACCCCGGCGCTGCTGATCGGCGGCGGGCTGGCGATCCTCGGCATCGCCGTGGCCCGCGCCGTCACCGTCATGGCCCGCCGCGTCTTCGCCGCCGCCACCCAGTTCGAACTGTTCGGCCTGTACCGCGAACGGATCACCGCGGTGTACGCGAAGGTGCCGCTGCTGTGGCACCGCCGCCAGGCCACCGGCACCCTGCTCTCCTCCGTCTACGCGGATGTCGAGGCGACGTTCTTCGCGATGGCGCCCTTCCCCTTCGCGCTGTCCACCCTCGTGATGCTGGCCTACGCGACCGTGGTCGTGGCCCGCATCGACCCGGTGATCCTGCTGGTCATGCTGGCGCTGATCGTGCTGCTGATCATCCTCAACGTGCTGCTGCAGCGCTTCGCGACCCCGATCGCCATGCGTTCCCAGCAGCTGCGCGCCGAGGTCGCCGAGATCGCCCACGAATCCTTCGACGGCGCCAACGTGGTCAAGTCCCTGGGCCGCGAGGACGTCGAGGAGAAGCGGTTCAACCGCGCCGCGGACGATCTCCGCGAGGCCGGCATCCGTTTCGGCTACGTGCGCGGCTGGTTCGACCCCATGATCGATGCCCTCCCGAACCTCGGCATCCTCGCCGTCGCCGTGCTCGGCGCCTGGCGCATCGGCGACGGCCACCTCACCACCGGCCAGCTGGTCGAGGTCGCCTACCTGTTCACGCTGATGTCCCTGCCCATCCGCTCCTTCGGCTGGGTGCTCGGGGACCTCTCCCGCACCGTCGTCGGCGGCGGCCGGGTCCAGCAGATCCTCGACGTCGAGGACCAGCGCACCTACGGCCCCGACCCGCTCCCCGAGGGGCCCGGCGTGCTCGCGCTGGACGAGGTCACCTTCGTCTACCTCGACGACCCCGCCCAGGTGATCCTCGGCCGCGAGAACCGCGATGCGGACGTGCAGATCCGCGAGGGCCATGCCCTGGCCGAGGTCAGCCTGCGCGCCGACCCGCGCGCCGGCACCCGCGTGCTCGCCGTCGTCGGCGCCACCGGCTCCGGCAAGTCCACCCTCGCCCTGGTCGCCTCGGGCCTGGTCCACCCCACCTCCGGCGCGGTGCGCCTGGACGGCGCGGACCTGCGCTCCCTGACCGCGGAGGCCCTGACCGCCGACGTCGCCCTGGTCCTTCAGCAGGCCTTCGTGTTCGACGAGAAGGTGCGCTGGAACATCACCCTCGGCGAGGACATCGACGAGGCGACCGTCCGCTGGGCGCTGCGCGTGGCCCAGGCCGAGGAGTTCGTCGACGCCCTGCCGGAGGGACTGGACACCGAGCTCGGGGAGCGCGGCGGCTCCCTCTCCGGCGGCCAGCGCCAGCGGATCGCCCTCGCCCGGGCGCTCGCCCGTCGGCCGCGACTGCTGATCCTCGACGACGCCACCAGCGCCTGCGACCCCAGCGTGGAGCTCGCGATCCTCGACGGGATCCGCCGCGAGATGACCGCCTCCACCCTGCTGCTGATCGCCTACCGCAAATCCACCATCTCCCTGGCCGACCAGGTCGTCTTCCTCGACCACGGCCGGGTCGCCGCCGCCGGCACCCACGAGGAGCTGCGCGGGGTCAGCGAGGGCTACCGGGCGCTGGTCGACGCCTACGATGAGGCCGCCATCAGCCACAACCTGCTGGAATCCTCCGGACCGCAGCCCAGCGACGGCCCCGACCCGTCCATCGCCGTACCCGCCGCACGCGCTCGCACCGTCGCCGACGCGGTCGAGCACCACGGCACCCAGCGCCACCGCCACGAGGAATCCGGGGCCGACGAGGGCGAGTGCGAGGTGCCCACCCGGACGGGCGCCGAGCCCGCCGTCGAGGCCGACGAGACCGACGAGACCGACGAGACTGACGAGACCGACGAGGAGGACGCTCGATGACCGCCGCTCCCGCCGCGCACAGGAAGACGGAGTCCTCGGCCCTCGGCACCGAGGCCACCACCGAGGAATCCGCCCTGCAGACCGTGCGCCGCGGCCTCGCGCTGGCCCCCGGCGCGCTGCAGGGCCTGTGGATCACCATCCTGCTCGCCGTCATCGCCACCGCCGGCAAGGTGGTGGTCCCGATCGCGGTCCAGGCGATCCTCGACCGCGGCATCATCCAGCCCGAGACCCCCGACATCGCCTTCGTCGCCGGCGCCGCGGGCCTCGCCGCGGCGGTGCTGCTGAGCACCGCGGTATGCAACATCGTCATGAACCGGCGACTGTTCCGCCTGGCCGAGACGTCGCTGGCCACCCTGCGCAAGCGCGCCTTCCGCCACATCCACGACCTGTCCCTGCTCACCCAGGGCACCGAGCAGCGCGGCGCCCTCGTCTCCCGTGTGACCAGCGACGTCGACACCGTCAGCCAGTTCATGAGCTTCGGCGGCATCATGCTGGTGGTGATGAGCATGCAGCTCGTCCTCGCCACCGTCGTGATGGCCTTCTACTCCTGGCCGCTGGCGATCGTGGTGTGGCTCTGCTACCTGCCGATCCTGCTGCTCATGGGCACCCTCCAACGCCGGATCCGGGCGCGGTTCCAGCTGGTGCGCACCGAGGTGGGTCGCATGCTCGGCGCCGTCTCCGAGGCCCTCGTCGGCTCCGCCACCGTGCGCGCCTACGGCATCGAGTCCCGCACCCGCCGCGCCCAGACCAGCCGCGTCCGCGATGTGCGCAATGCCCAGTTCTCCGTGCTGAGACCGCAGTCGGCCTCCTTCTTCCTCTCGGAGACGGCCGACGGTCTCGCCACCGCGGTCGTGGTCGTGGTCGGGATCGTGCTGGGCACCGGGGCACTCGGCATCGACCTGCCCGGCAGCGATCTCACCGCCGGCGGCGTGATCGCCTTCGTCTTCCTCGTCTCCCTGTTCAGCCAGCCCGTGCGGATGGGCATCGAGATGCTGATGCAGGCCCAGAACGCGGTGGCAGGCTGGCGGCGCGTGCTCGGCGTGCTCGACACCCCGGCCGACGTCGCCGACCCCGCCGGCGCCATGGACCCCCACACCGGAGACCGGGATGAGCCGGTGCCCGGGGCGGCCGCGCTGCCCGAGGGTCTGCTGGACATCGAGATCCGCGAGCTGCGCTACTCCTACCCGAGGGGACCCGAGGTCCTGCACGGGCTCAGCGTGGACCTGCCCGCCCGCTCCCGCATCGCGATCGTGGGCGAGACCGGCAGCGGCAAGACCACTTTCGCCAAGCTGCTGACCCGCATGATGGACCCCGCCTCCGGCGAGATCCGCATCGGCGGGATCCCGCTGTCGCTGATCCCGTACGACTCCCTGCGCTCGCGCGTGATCATGGTGCCGCAGGAGGGCTTCCTCTTCGACACCACCGTGGCCGGGAACCTCGACTACGGCAGGCCCGGCGCGAGCGAGGCGGAGATGCGCCAGGCCCTCGACGAGCTGGGCCTGGGCACCTGGGTCGCGGAGCTGGCCGAGGGGCTGGACACCCCCGTCGGCCAGCGCGGCGAATCCCTCAGCGCGGGGGAGCGGCAGCTGGTGGCCCTGGCCCGCGCCTACCTCGCCGACCCGGACATCATCGTGCTCGACGAGGCCACCAGCGCCGTGGACCCCGCCGCGGACGTGCGCCTGCAGCAGGCGATCGACGGCCTCGCCCGCGGCCGCACCACGATCACCATCGCCCACCGGCTCTCCACCGCCGAGCGGGCCGACCGGATCATGGTGCTCGACCAGGGCGACCTGGTCGAGCACGGCACGCACGAGGAGCTGGTCGGACTCACCGGTGGGATCTATGCCGGGCTGCACCGGTCCTGGGTCGCCCACCGCAGCCAGCGGTGACCGGGGTGGACGGGGTGGACCGGGTGAGAGGAGTGAGCGAGGAGGAGGACCCTCTGCACCCGCCGGTGCCCCCGATCTCCGGGCGCCACGAACCGCGCTTCCGGGACCGGGAGCGCAAGCAGGCGCTCGCCGCCGCCTTCCAGGAGCAGGGGGAGGACTACGATCGCCTGCGCCCGGGATATCCGGACGCGGCGCTGGATGCGATGCTCGCGCGGGTCGTGGAGGGGGCCGAGGGGACGGCTCTGCGCGCGGTCGATCTGGGGGCCGGCACCGGGAAGCTGTCCTGGGCGCTGGCCGGTCGGGGGCTCGAGGTCTCCGCCGTGGACACCAGTGCCGCGATGCTCGAGATCGCACAGCAGGGCTGGCGGCAGGGCGGGCGGCAGGGCGGGGCGTCGGGTCTCGCAGCGACGACGGCCCCGTCGGCCGCTCCGCACCTCGCCACGCACCTCGCCACGCCGCTCACCACGCACCTCGCACCTGCCGAGGCCACGGGGCTGCCGGAGGGCTCCGCGGAACTGGTCACCGTCGCCCAGGCGTGGCACTGGTTCGACGCCGCCGCGGCCTCGGCCGAAGCAGCGCGGCTGCTGGCCCCGGGCGGGGTGCTGGCCCTGGTGTGGAACATGCTCGACGTGACGATCCCGTGGGTGCACCGCCTCTCGCGGATCATGCACGCCGGGGACATCCACCGCGAGGACTTCCTGCCCACCGCCGGCCCCGAGCTCCAGCTCGCCGAGCGCAGCGTGCACCAGTGGGAGGATCCGATGCCCACCGGTGACGTCATCGACCTCGCCCGCACCCGCAGCTATGTCATCACCGCCCCCGAGGAGCGCCGCGCGAAGGTGCTCGCGAACCTCGACTGGTACCTCCACGAGCACCTCGGCCACGCCCCCGGAGCCGAGGTCGGGGTCCCGTACCGGACGGACCTGTTCCTGTACCGGGGCGCGCGCCAGAGCCTGGCCGGGCTGTGAGGCTGCTGACTGCTGACTGCTGACTGCTGACTGCTGACTACGGGCCGTGGGCTGGGCAGGCGGTCTGAGCTGTCGGCATGCCCGACTCATGTCGACAGCTCAGGCCGTCTCGAAGCGTCTCAGACCGTCTCGAAGCAGCTCAGACCGTCTCGAAGGTGTCGATCCGTGCTGATGCGGCACGAGCGTCTCGAGCGGCGGGAGCGGAGGTGCGGTGCTACGGGCGCCGGGGAGCGTCATCGGTCCCGAATGCGCGCAGGTGCGGCGGGGGCGTCGGCCGAGGAGCTCCAGCCTCGTGCGCTCAGAGCTTCGCGGACGACGAGGACAGCGTCGGCGCAGTCGTGACGGGCGTCCCGTGCCGACAGCCGCACCTCCGTCCAACCGGCACTCGCCACCCGGCGGGCCCGCGCGATGTCTCGCTCGATCTGGGCGGCCTCGTTGTGGTGCTTGCCCTCGTACTCGGCACACACCCGGTACTGCGGCCAGAGGAAGTCCGGCTCGTGGCGGGGGACGCCGTCTGCCCCGATCAGCGGCACGTTGAGGGCGGGCTCGGGCAGTCCTGCCGCGACGAATGCCAGGCGAAGCAGAGTCTCTGGCGGGGAGTCGGCACCGGTGCGCACCTGCTCGAGGGCTCGGCGCAGTGCTCCCGCGCGACGTCCGGTGCATGCGCGGTCGAGCTCCTCGAGAGTGCACCAGGGCGCGTCACGGCCGAGCTCGAGCTGCGGGCGCGGCCGGCGCACCAGATGATCCGCGACCACGACCAGCCAGCTGTGCGAGAGCGACGGCGCCAGATCGCGCCAGGTCCGGGCACGGGTGGTCAGGCGCAGGGGAGCCAGTGGAAGCGCCGCGCCGTCGGGGGTGGCAGGGAGCCGGTACCGGGTGGAACGGACCTCCCCGTCATGCAGGACCGGTCCGCGCCACCGCACCACATCATCCGAGCCCCGGCGCCCGCCCGGGATCGCGATCTGCACTGGGACCTCCGGAGTCCAGGAATCCTCGTCCTGGGGGAGAGGGATGCCCTGCATCCTGGCTGCGGAGGCGCCGACCACGACAGCACTCGGATCAGTCCGGCAGATCGCTGCGGCGATGTCGCTCTCGGTGAGCCCCCATCCCGTGCGCGCGAGCAGCCCGGGACGGAGTCTCCGGAGATCGCTGCGGCGCAGACGCTCGGCAGATACTCCCGCCCGGAGCGCCTCGGCCCGAGTGAAGACACGCCACGGCACGGTGTCCGGGAGCGGGGCTGGTGGAGAGGGCATGTGCTCAGGATGCTGCCGCCCCCGACCATCGCACCGTCGCCATCCACAACAGCTGATTGGGGAGGAACAGTCGCGGATCCATGCCCAGGCTGAGCGATGTGGACTGCTGATGCTGAGCTCGCTGGAGGTGTGGACGTGTGATGCCGAGCGAGGCCGAGCGAGGCCGAGCGCTGCGTCGGCGGGGGCGGGCAGGGCGATCCTGCTTCAGCTGTCGTGGTGAGCAGGGCGTGGCGACAGCTGAGACAGGGTGAGCCGGGCCGTGCACGTCGAAACTGCTTCAGCTGTCGCGATGAGACGGGCGTGGCGACAGCTGAGACAGGGTGGGAGGAGTGGGGACTCAGCCCGCCGCG